>JAITQI010000004.1 GCA_031289065.1 Oscillospiraceae bacterium | reverse complement strand
AATCGCCTCATACAGAGGCGTCTTCACGCCGCAGATGTCGCTCAGCACCGCCTCTTGGGACAGCGCCCCCCCGCAGGCCCGCAACAGGCCGGGGATGTGGTGGGGATAGACGCAGAAGATCACCAGCCCCGCCCCTCGGACGGCCTCGGCGACGTCGGCGTACACCGTCCCCACCGCCCCCGCCGCCTTTTGCCGCACCGCCGGGTCGCTGTCCGCCCCCACGATCTCGGCCTCCCGAAACCCTCGAAGCGCCATGGCCAGCGAACCGCCCATCAGCCCCAACCCCACCACGCAGATTTTGAAACCCATATGACCTTTCCTCCCCAAAAAACAAAACGGGAGAGTTCATTCGCATGAACCCTCCCGGTAAAACCCGCGATACGTCTCAGGTGTTCATTGCACGCCCTTCTTCACTTTTTCACAGCCAAAATAGCTGAAGCGATAAAAGCTCCAGCTGTAAATAAAGTAAAACGCACTGGCCGCGAAAAGAGCGAGCGCCATGCCGACATCCTCCCGATCAAAGACTTGTCTTCAGTATAACACAAATTCCACAAAATGCAATCCTAAATTTTCCCTCCGGGAAAGCCGATTTCCACCTCACGCTCGCCTGCCGCCGCCGCCGAGCCTTGCGGATACAGTATACGCCGACTCGGCTTGCTTTTCAAGCCAAAAACAAATCCCCTATGCCGTTGCGGCATAAGGGATTGTTTCTCTTTGGCCTTTCGGCCCATGGTCGAGGCGACAGGATTTGAACCTGCGGCCTCTGCGTCCCGAACGCAGCGCTCTACCAAGCTGAGCCACGCCTCGACAAAGGGATGGGCGCCCGCGCCAAAAAATCAAGCGCCTAATTATTATATACGTTTGCCCCGCCGTCTGTCAACCGGCAATTTTGCGCCGACCTTGTAATTTTGCGGACGCCGATGCCTCTTGTCCCCTGTCTCCCATACGGTTCTTCGATGGAAAACCGCGTCACTTCAGCCGTTTCTTCAAACCGGCCCGATCCAGGGCGGCGGCCACCAGCAAATAGACCGCCAGGCTACCCGCCGACTGCAGCGCGCTCCGGGGCAGTTCCACCAGGGGGGCGGCGGCGTTTTGAAAGATCATCCATTCGGCCATATAGTAGCCGCCCATGGTAATCGGAAAGGCCGCCAGCGCCGCCGCGATGTTCCGGGGGCACATCAAGGTGTCCCGCCGGGCGGTGAAGGGCAGGGTCAGCAGGATTTTGATGACGACGGTGTACAGCGTCCACACCGGGGCGGTGACCAGATCGGCCAGCCCCGCGCCCGCGGCGGCGGCGGCGGCGGCCAGCGGTGTCGGCAAAAAAGAGGCGGCCAGATAAATAAAGGCGTCGCCCACATGGATGTACCCGCTGCCCCAGGGAATGTGGCTCAAATAGGCGGTGAATACGAAGATGAGCGCCGCGAAAAGTCCGGCCAGCGAAAGCGGCAACGTTTTTTTGTTGGCCATATGTATCTCCCCTTATCCTAAAACAAACGTCTCACCGCGTCGTAGACCAGCGGCACGAAGGTGGCCGGAATCCAGTTGGCCAGCCGCATTTTTGTCAGACCCAACATGTTGAAGCCGATGCACATGACCAGCGCCGAACCCACCAACGACATCTGCCCCATGGCCTCCGGCGTGGCGATAGGGGCGAGCAGGCCGGACAGCAGGGTAATCCCCCCCTGATAGACCAGCACCGGGAGGGCCGACAGGAGAACCCCCGGGCCGTAAGCCGAGGCGAAAACGACACAGATCACCCCGTCCAGAATCGCCTTGGCGGCCAGCGTCGTGGGGTCGTGGGCCAGCCCGTCCTCCAGGGAACCGACCACCGCCATGGCCCCCACGCAAAACAGCACCGAGGCGTTGACAAACCCGGCGGAAAAGGAAGCGCCCCCCTCCTTGGGGGCCAGCTTGCGCTGGGCCAGCGCGCCCAGCCGTTCAAAACCCCGCTCGATGTTGAGCAGTTCCCCCGCCACAGCGCCGACGACCAGGGACAAAATCATCAGCAGCATATCGGTTCGTTCCAGCAACCCGCCCTCGGCCACCCGCAGCATGGCGGCCGCCACGCCGGTGCCGCCGATGAGCATGGTGGACACCCCCAAGGTGTGAAAAATGGTCTCCTTGAAGCGTTCCGGAATGCCCCGCCGCAGCAGAAGCCCCAGCAAACCCCCCGCCAAAATCGCGCCCACATTGATGAACGTCCCCAAACCGGTCATAGGCCCTCTCCATGCTCTTTGGTTTCGATGCGCCGTTCCTGCGCAAAAACAGGGCGCGCCCTCACTTCAGCGTCACGATGGTGACCCCCTGCTCCCCCTCGCCGTATTTGCCCAGCCGGAAGGCTTCCACCTGCCGATGGGTTCTCAGCGCGGCTTGCACCGCCTGGCGCAGAACGCCTGTACCCTTGCCGTGAATGACGGTCACCGTGTGCATCCCGGACAGGATGGCCCCGTCCAGGAACCGGTCCAGCTCCAGCAGCGCCTCGTCGGAGGCCAGGCCCCGCAGGTCGAGTTCCAAAACCGCCGGGGCCATGCGGGGGGCGCGGGGTTCCCCGGCGGAGACGGGCCGGGCCGGGAGCGTGATTTTTTGCTCCTCCGCCAGCCGCACCTCGTCCGCCTTCACCGTCACCTTCAGCAAACCCGCCTGTAAGCTGAGTGTGTCTCCCT
Organism: Oscillospiraceae bacterium; assembly: GCA_031289065.1. Lineage (GTDB taxonomy): Bacteria > Bacillota > Clostridia > Oscillospirales > UBA929 > JAIRTA01. The sequence continues at coordinate 7,007 of JAITQI010000004.1, read as the reverse complement.
GCACCGCCAGGACGCTGGCCTTGGCACCCAGACTCAGCAGCTCCACCGTGTCCCCCGGGACGAGGGGGCGGGTGGGCTTGGGGGGCGGGCGCTCCTCCGGTCGGGCGGCCCCGCCCGTGGCGTCGTCGGCCTCCCGCAAGCGCCGCCGCAGTTCGGCCCGGGCCTCTCCCAGGTTGCGGGTCTGGGCTCCCTCGGCGGCCTGCTTTTGCAAGTCCCGCGCCTCGGAGAGCGCCTCGTCGGCAGCCATGCGGGCCTGCTCAATGAGCAGCCGCGCTTCAGCCCGGGCCCTGTCCAACACCGCGTCCCTGTCTTTCCGGAGGGTCTCTCCGGCTCGCTTGGCGGCTCTGTTGATCTCCTCCGCCTCCCGGCGGGCCGCGTCGGCCTCTATGCGCATACGCTCCATGGCCTGACGCTCTGTTTCCAGCTTGGTCAAAATGTCCTCGAAACCAGCGTTTTCCGCCCCCACATGGGCCTTGGCCGCCTCGATGACGCTCTCGCCCAGCCCCAGCCGCCGGGAGATGGCGAAGGCGTTGGACTTGCCGGGAATGCCGATGAGCAACCGGTAGGTTGGCTGTAAGGAGTCCACGTCGAATTCGCAGGAGGCGTTTTCCACCCCGGCGGTCTCTATGGCAAAGGCCTTGAGCTCGGCATAGTGGGTGGTGGCGGCCACACGGGCCCCCAGGGCGCGGGTGTGCTGGATGATGGCCTGGGCCAGCGCCGCGCCCTCCACCGGATCGGTGCCCGCCCCCAGTTCGTCGAACAACGCCAGGGTGGACGGCCCCGTAACGGCCAGGATGGACACGATATTGGTCATGTGCGCCGAAAAGGTGGACAGGGACTGTTCGATGCTCTGCTCGTCCCCAATGTCGGCCAGCACCGCTTCAAACAGGCCCGCCTCGCTGCCGTCGTCCGCCGGGAGATGCAGCCCGCAGGCGGCCATAAGAGCGAGCAGCCCCAACGTTTTGAGGGCCACCGTCTTGCCGCCGGTGTTGGGGCCGGTGATGATCAGCGTGTCAAATTCGCGCCCCAAGCGCACCGTGATGGGCACCACCTTCTTGGGGTCGATGAGGGGATGCCTGGCCCGCACCAGCGTAATGTCCGCCCGGTCGGTGAGCGCGGGCGGCCCGGCCTCCAACTGCCAGGACAGCTTGCCCTTGGCGAAGATGAGGTCGAGGGCGGCCAGGGCTTCGTAGTCGGCCGCGATGTCGTCGCCGTGGGCCGCCGCCTCGGCCGACAGTTCGGCCAGGATGCGCTCGATCTCGTTTTTCTCCTGTATCGCCAGTTCCCGCAACTGGTTGCCCATCTCCACCACCGACGACGGCTCGATGAAAAGGGTGGCCCCGGAGGAGGACACGTCGTGCACCAGCCCGTGAATCTCCCCCCGGTGTTCGCTCTTGACCGGGATGACAAACCGCCCGCCCCGGATGGTGACAATGGGCTCCTGCAAACACTTGGCGTAGGCCGGGGAGGTGACCATGCTCTGCAGTTTTTCCCGGGCCCGGGCGCTCAGGGAACGCATCCGGCGTCGGATGTCGGCCAGCTGGGGGCTGGCCTGGTCGGCGATTTCGTCCTCGCTGAGCAGGACGGTCAGGATTTTTTCCTCCAAATATTTGTTGCCCCGCAGGACGGCAAACAGGTGGTCAAGGGCGGTCTTGGCCGCCTCGTCCTGGCCGCCGAACTGCTTGACCGAACGGGCGCAGCCCAGCAGGGCGGCGATGTCCAGCAATTCCCGGGGCTGCAAAACGCCCCCCGCCTCCGCCCGCGCCAGCGCGCCGCCCACCGCCCTGACCCCGGAGAACCCCGGCGAACCCCGCGTCCCCAACAGCCGCCGGGCGGCGGTGGTTTCCTCCTGCCGCCGCTCGGCCTCCCACACGGTCTCCGCCGGGCGCAACGAAAGAGCCGCGGCCCGGGCGGCGTCGCTCACGGCGTGGGCAGCCAACATATCCAGCACCCGGGGCAGCTCCAGAGTTCTATAGGATTTCTCCCGCAAGACCCGCTTAAGGTCGTCCGACATCAAATACGCTCCTTTTTCCCTTGTGACACGCGTGTCTTTTTCCCTTGACGCGACGAATTCGCAATAGGCCGCCGCCGTAAGGCGGCGGCCTATTGCGAACGAAAATCATCCCCGCCACGCAAAGTTTCCTATGCCAGGGCGATGCTGATCCGTTTTTCCACCTCTTCGTAGCTGGCGCTCTGGGCCAGAACGATTTCCGAGATGAGAATCTGCTTGGCCGAATGGAGCATCTTGCGCTCCCCGGTGGACAGACCCCGTTGCCTCTCTCGGGACATGAGGCCCTTGACCACCTTGGCCACCTCGGTCAGGTCGCCGCTTTTGATGCGCAACATATTCTCCCGGTAGCGCCGGTTCCAGTTCTGGGTCATGTCGATCTCTATGTCCGACATGGCGTTGATGATGGCCTCCGCGCTGGCCGAATCCATAACCGGCCGAACGCCGATCTCCTCGCAGTTGTTTATCGGGATCATCACCAACATGCCCCCAACCGGCATCTTGATGACATAATACTGGCGCGTGACACCGTCCACCTTCTGCGCGACAATGTTGTCAACCACGCCGGCCCCGTGCATCGGGTGAACGATCTTGTCCCCAATCGAAAACATAAAAACGCTGCCTCCCCATCCTTCACGAACTTCCCGCCCTCGTTCCCGCCGCCCGGCGTCAGGGCCCTTGGAACGCGGTTTTGAGAAATTCTTCCTCCAACGCGAAAAAAACTATTGACATCCTCCGATAACTATTATAAATTGTTACACCGGCTTTTTCAAGTTCAAATAAAAAATTTTGGCAATTTTATTTTTGACTATACCGCGTCTCTTTATACCGCCATCGGGAAGAAGACAGCGGCCGGAGGGCGGGAGAGCGGTTTCCGAGGGCGGACATCCCCCTCGCCGCCCACCCGGCGCCCTCGGCATAGCCCCCCCGTTTGCCCCCGGCACGGATTTCGGACAGCCCTCTCCGGTTTTGAAAGCCCGTTTTTGAAAAAACAGTTGACTTATGGCGGCCGCGTTGGTATAGTATATAAGAGGTATGCACGATGAGGAGGATGAAGCGGTATGTATCTACGCGAAGTGACCGTCAACAATCAAGTGGGGTTGCACGCCCGTCCCGCCACATTTTTCATACAGAAGGCCAATGAGTTCAAGAGCAGCATCTGGGTGGAAAAAGAGGAGCGCCGCGTCAACGCCAAAAGCCTGCTGGGTGTTCTGTCCCTGGGCATTGTCAAGGGCAGCTCCATCAACATCATGGCCGACGGCCCCGATGAAACCGAGGCTGTCGGCGCGTTGGCCGAGCTGATTTCCTCCAATTTCGCCAACGTATAATCCCCTATGCCCGCAATCGAGCGCCGCCCACCGGCGGCGCTTTGCTTTTTTGGCGGCCAGCGGACGGGAAAACGGAAACGGGGGAGTGACGCATGTCGCCGGCCGAACTGAAGCAAAAGGCGCTGTCCCTGCCCTACGAGCCCGGAGTGTACATCATGATGGACGCCGCCGGGGAGGTCGTCTACGTCGGCAAGGCCAAGATGCTCAAAAACCGCGTCAGCCAATATTTTCAGGATTCGGTCTCCCACAGCGCCAAGACGGTCGCCATGGTGTCCCAGGTGGATCATTTCGACGTGATCGTGGCCGACAGCGAGTTTGAGGCGCTGGTGCTGGAGTGCTCCCTCATCAAACGCCACCAACCCAAATACAACATCCTGCTCAAGGATGACAAGGGATATCCCTTTATCCGCTTGACCCTCAAGGAGGAATACCCTCGGTTTTCCATCGCCTCCAAATGGGCGTCCGACGGGGCCCGCTATTTCGGCCCCTACGGCGGCCGGGGGGCGACCCAGCGGGTCATCGAGGTGGTGTCCGAGGTGTTCCGCCTGCCGGTCTGCCAGCGGAAATTTCCCCGGGACATCGGAAAAGAGCGCCCCTGCCTGCAATACCACATGGGCCGCTGCGCCGCGCCCTGCCGGGGAAACGTCCCCCCCGAGGAATACCGGACGCTTATCCGCCAGGCGGTCGGCGTGCTGGAGGGCAAGTACCTCAAAGTGGCCGGAGAGTTGACCCGGGAGATGGAGAACGCCGCCGACAGCCTGCTCTTTGAGAAGGCGGCCGCCCTGCGGGACCGTCAGCGGGCCATCGTCCGCTTGGGCCAGAAGCAGAAGGTGGTGGCCGGCAGCATGGCCGACACCGACGTGGTGGGCCACTTTGCCGACGAAGCCAAAGCCTGCGTGGCCGTGCTGCACTTCATCGACGGGGCCCTCCTCGACCGGGATGTGCGCTTTGTGGGGCAAGCCCTTTCGGGGGATATCGCCGAGACCGTCTCCGAATTCGTCAAGCAATTTTACTTGCCAAGACGTTCGTTTCCCAAACAGGTGCTACTGCCCTGCGCCCTGGAGGACGGCGAGGTGGTAGCCGCCTGGCTGTCCAAGCTGGCGGGGCATACGGTGGAACTCCTGACCCCCCAGCGGGGGGACAAAAAGCACCTGGTGGATATGGCGGCCAACAACGCCCGGGAGGAGGCCGTGCGCCTGACCACCCGGGAGGAACGGGTGTCCGCCCTGCTCACCGCCCTGGCCGAGGCGCTGGCCCTGCCCGCCCCGCCCCGCCGCATGGAGGCCTACGACATCTCCCACACCGGCGGGGAGGATATTGTGGGCGCCATGACCGTGTTCAAAGACGGCGCGCCCTACAAGAAGGGCTACCGGCAGTATCGGATCAAAACCAAGGACACCGCCGACGATTACCACGCCATGCGGGAGGTGCTCACCCGGCGGTTTAAGCGCTATCTGGCGGGGGACGAGGGCTTCGATCAGGCCCCCGACCTGCTGCTCATCGACGGTGGCAGCGTTCACGCGGCCACCGCCGAGAGGGCGCTGTGCGAGCTGGGGCTGTCGTTCCCGGTCTACGGCATGGTCAAGGACGACCGGCACCGCACCCGGGCGCTGACCGCCTCCGACGGGCGGGAGGTGGGCCTGGCGCACATCCCGGCCCTGTTCGGCCTCATCGGACGCATCCAGGAGGAGACCCACCGCTTCGCCATCACCTTCCACCACGAACGCCACGCCAAAAAGGTGGCGGTCTCCCAACTCGACGGCATCCCCGGCGTGGGCCCGTCCCGCCGGGCGGCGCTGCTGACCGCCTTCAAGTCAATGAAAGCCATCAAAGCGGCCACCGTAGAGCAGCTATCCGCTGTGGTGCCGGAAAACGTCGCCCGGGCGGTGCTTGCGGCGCTGACCCGGAAACCGGAGAAGCCGCCCAAAGGCCCCGAATCTCCATAGAGGACAGAGGTTACATGTTTGAGGTCAAAAGCGCCCCGTCGCCCGCCAAGGAGTCTGTTCTCATCGCCATGAGCGGTGGGGTGGACAGTTCGGCCGCCGCCTGCCTGTTGGTGGAAAGCGGTTTTACTTGCGCGGGCGCCATGATGAAACTGTTCGACAACGAGGCCATCGGTCAGGACAAGGGGCGGCCCTGCTGTACCCTGGCCGACGCGGGGGACGCCCGGGCGGTGGCCGACGCCTTGGGCATCCCCTTTTTCGTGTTCAACTTCACCGACAGCTTCGCCGCCCAGGTCATGGACAGGTTTGCCGACACCTATCGCCGGGGCTGGACACCCAACCCCTGCATCGACTGCAACCGCTTTTTGAAGTTTGACCGCCTGCTGCGCCGGGCGGCGGAACTGGGCTATGACCGTGTGGCCACCGGCCACTACGCACGGGTGGCCAGGGAAGGGGAGCGCTATCTGCTCAAACGGGGTCTGGACGCCGCCAAGGACCAGAGCTATGTCCTGTACGCCATGACCCAGGCCCAATTGGCCCGAACGTTGTTCCCGGTAGGGGAATTGCGCAAGCCCCAGGTGCGGGCGCTGGCCGAGGCCCGGGGCTTCGTCAACGCGGCCAAGCGGGACAGCCAGGACATCTGCTTTGTCCCCGACGGCGACTACGGGGTCTTTTTGGAACGGTATTTGGGCCAGCCCCTGCCGACCGGCCGGTTTGTGGACACACAGGGCCGGACGCTGGGCACCCACCGGGGCTACATGCGCTACACGGTGGGCCAGCGCCGGGGCCTGGGCGTGTCCGCAGACCAGCCCCTGTACGTCAAGGAAATCCGCCCGGAAGACAACACCGTGGTGCTGGCTCACGACGAAGACCTGTACGGCAAAACCCTCACCGCCCGTGACATCAACCTGATCCCCATCCCCCGCCTGGACGGCCCCCTTCGGGTTACCGCCAAGCTGCGCTACAAACACGCCGAACAACCGGCCACCGTCTGGCAAACCGGGGCGGACGAGCTGCGGGTAACGTTCGACGCCCCCCAGCGGGCCATCACCCGGGGCCAAGCCGTTGTGCTGTATGACGGGGAAACCGTGGTGGGCGGCGGAACCATCGTTTCCCCGTGAGTGTCCCGGGAAATGAGAAATCGGCGGCGTTTCCCCGCCTTTATCCGACGTTATGTCTGCGAGTCGGCGGTCAAATCGGCCCATACTGTGTAAAGCATTTTTACTTTACATTATTGCCCAAATGCTTGATCAGAGCCCTTTGGGGAGAGCTGTACGCGGCGAAAAAACGCCGCCCTTTCTTTCCCAAAAGCCGGAACGCACGCCGCCCCAATCTGGACTCTTCGATCTATTCTTGGGATAATGTCCCAACATGAGAAACGTTTTCTTGAAACACAAAAAGGACGCGTGAATCCACGGGGAAATATCCCGCCGGATTCACGCGCCCTTTGGTAATGCAACCTTTACTCGGCAAACATCGGCGTGGACAGATAGCGCTCCCCGGTGTCCGGCAGGATGGCGACGATGACCTTGCCCTTGTTTTCGGGGCGGCGGGCCAGTTCGGCGGCAGCCCAAACGGCCGCGCCGGAGGAAATACCCACCAGCAGGCCTTCCGTCTTGGCCAGCGCCCGGCCGGTGGCGAAGGCGTCTTCGTTTTCCACCGTGATGATCTCGTCATAGATAGCGGTGTTGAGGGTTTCCGGCACGAAGCCCGCGCCGATGCCCTGAA
>JAITQI010000128.1 GCA_031289065.1 Oscillospiraceae bacterium | reverse complement strand
CTCTCACCGCGCACCTGCTGGAGGACGGCCGCGTGGCGCGGCTCACCGGCGCGGCCGAACAACTGCTCGGGGCGGACGCGCTGGGCAAACCCCTGTCCGCCTGGCTCCCCCTCCAGGAGGCCGACAGGATCGCCGAAGCCGCCGCCCGGGGAGAGGGGTTGGCCCTCTGCGGGGTGACCGTCGCCGGGGCCCCCTTCGACCTGCAATGCGTCCCCCTGGACCGGAGCGCGTGGATCACCATCAACCCCATGGGGCAGACCGGGCCGGGGGCGCTGTCCGCCGCCATGTCCCAATTGGGCGGCAAACTGCGGGCCCCCCTGATCCCCCTGCTGTCCGCCTTGGGTTTGCTGTCCGGGCGGCTGGAGGAGGCCCAGGATGAAAAGAGCCGCCGCTATTTTGCCTCCCTGTCCCAGAGTTGTTTGCAGCTGCTCCGGCTGTCCAACAACCTGCTGGAACTGCCCCAATACCTGTCGGGACAGACGACCCTCCACCTCCGGGAGCGGGATTTGACCGCCTTCGCGGGGGAGACGGTGGACGCGGCCTCGCCCTTTGCCGCGGCCCGGGGCGTGTCCCTCCTCTTCGACCCGCCCGACGCCCCCCTCACCCTGGCCTTTGACGAGCAAAAGATCGAGCGGCTGCTCCTCAACCTGCTGTCCAACGCCCTCCTGCACACGCCCGGCGGCGGAAAAGTCACTCTTTCCCTGTCCGGCGCGCCGGAATTTGTCTGGCTCCGGGTCGCCGACACCGGCGAGGGCATCCCCCCCGATATGTTGCCCCACATCTTCCACACCCCTTTCGCCCCCGGCCGGGACGGCGGAACCCTGGGCCTGCCCCTTGTGCGCGGCATCGCCGAGCTGCACGGCGGCGCGGTCATGCTCGAGTCGGTGGTGGGGAAGGGGACAAGTGTCGCCGTCTCCCTGCGCCGGAGCCGGGCGGCCTCCGAACTGCTGCGAAGCCACCCGTCGGCCGATTACGCCGGCGGCTTCTCTCACGCGCTCCTGGAGCTGTCGGTAACCCTCCCCAGCGGGCACCCGCTGTATCACCCCACGAGGTATTGATACGATTTGGCGATAGGAGAAAGGGATAACTATGAAAAAAGGATTGGCGCTGCTGCTCTGCCTGTGCGTATCCCTCGGCCTGACGGGCTGTTTTTCCCTGTCCGCCGACGAGCTCCTGGCTCTGCCCAAACAGCCCCAGGAGTCGGTGCAGCTGCAAAAGCAGATCGACAAACAGCTGGCCCAGAACGCCCAGTTGATTTCCCCCATCAGCGGCGTCAACCGGCAGGCCGTGCAAAAGGTGGACATCGATGGGGACGGCGAGGAGGACACCGCCATCTTCTACCGGGTGGTCGGCGACAAGCCGCTGTGCGCCATCTTTTATCACAAGGGGAACGGCTACGAACAGATGGCCCGTATCGATGGCGAGGGCGAGTCGGTGAACAGCTTCGCCTACGCCGATTTGGACCGGGACGGCGGCAATGAGATTCTGATCGTCTGGCGGGTGGGGCAGGGCGCGCTCAAGGCCCTGACCGTACATACTTTCCGCGCCGGGAAAATGGAGCTGCTCCTGTCGGTCGCCTGCAACGGATATGCCCTGCAGGACATGGACGGAGACGGGCGCACCGAACTGGTGGTGTTGCGGCAGGACGCCGCCGTGACCGCCGAAAAACCGGACGCCCCCAGCGGCGTCGCCGAAATGTACGCCTATGACGGCGCGGGGATGCCCCTGCTCTCCCAAGCCCCCTTGTCCAAAAACATCAGCTCCCTCATCCGTCTCAAGTCGGGGCAGCTCTCCAGCGGCCAACCGGCCGTGTTCGTGGCCAGCCAGTACGACGTAAACGCGGTGGTCACCGACATTTGCGCCGTCCGGGGCGGGACGCTGTCCAACATCACCCTCGACGCGGAGACCGGTGTCAGCCAAGGCCTGGTGCGCCAGTACACCACCCCGGTGGCCACCGACATCGACGGGGACGGCGTCCTGGAGGTGCCGGAACCGATAGCCCTGCCGCCCTACAGCCTGAACGACGAGGGCACGGTGTGGCTCGTCCAGTGGCGCGCCTATGACATTTGGGGCAACAGCAGAGTGATCAAAACAACCTTCCACAACTACACCGACAAATGGTATTTCGAGGTGCCGGACAATTGGGTCGCCGGTATGTCCCAGCTTTCCCGGGACACCTTCAACGGACTGACCATGCGTCGGTACAACGTCTCCACCGGGGAGAAAAATTTTGTGTTCGCCGTGCCCCGCACCCTGGAGGACGTCCCCCTCGACCTGCTGGTCATCTCCACCCTGACCGGGGACAACCGGGAGGAACTGGCCCGGGAAGAGGGTCGGGTGACGGTGCTCAGTCGGCAGGACATGATCGTCACCGCGGTAAAACGCTCCGGGGCGGTGGGCCTCTTCGCCATTGACGAGGCGGACCTGCCCGCTAAAAGTTTTTGGATTCAGGACGAATGGATCACAGGGGAGTTGAATCTGGGATGAAACAGGTATTGGTGCTGGAAGACGAGTCGAGCATTCGCAGCTTTGTCGTCATCAATCTCAACCGGGCCGGCTATGAGGTGCTCGAGGCCGAGACCGGCGAACAGGCGCTGGCCTGCCTGGCGGAAAACCCCGACGTCAAGGTGGCTGTCCTCGACATCATGCTGCCCGACATCGACGGCTTCGAGGTCTGCCGCCGGATCCGGGCCTCGGGCAGCAACATGGGTATCATCATGCTCACCGCCCGCACCGGCGAGATGGACAAGGTGACCGGGCTCATGACCGGGGCCGACGACTACGTGACAAAGCCCTTTTCCCCCACCGAGCTCATCGCCCGGGTGGACGCCCTCTGCCGCCGCGTCGGCGGCGAGCCCACCGTCCAGCGGGGCGACATGCGCAGCGGCCCCTTCCTCCTGAGCACCCGCAACCGCACCCTGGAGAAGAACGGCCAGCGCATCAAACTCACCCAGGTGGAATACGCCATCATCAAGATGTTCATGGAAAACCCGGCCATCGCCCTGTCCCGGGAGTCCATCCTGGCCGCCGTGTGGGGGCGGGACTACTACGGCGAGCTCAAAATCGTGGACGTCAACATCCGCCGCCTGCGCATCAAGATCGAGGACGACACCGCCAACCCCGCGTACATCACCACAGTTTGGGGGTATGGATACAAATGGGGAAGCTGACCAGGGGAAAAGGCGGCCGGTTCCGCCTGTATAAAGGCATCCGCGCCCGGTGGCTGGTCAACAGCCTGGGGTTGGTGTTCATGATTGTCCTCGTGGCGGTTTCGGCGTATTCCGTCGCGGCGGCCAACTACTACACCACCGGCGTGATGGCCAACGTGGAGAGCAACGCCCGGGCCACCAGCAGCTTTTTCTCCCGCTACATCAACACCAGCCGGGACGAGTTTTTCCAAAAAGCCTACCACTACGCCGAGGAGTTTTCCTACAAAGAGCGCATGGAGCTCCAATTCATTAACCTCTACGGCCGGGTGGAGATCTCCACCATGGGCCCCACGGTGGGGGTGGTGCCCGGCACCCCGGACGTGCAAAACGCCTTCAAGTCGGGGCAGATGGATTCCTACATCGGCGTGGAGCCCCTCAGCGGGGAGAGAGTGCTGTCGGTGTCCGCCCCGCTGATGTTCGGCGGCAACCAAATCGTCGGGGTCATGCGGTATGTGACCAGCATGAAGCTGGTTGACCGCCAGGTGTTGCTGTCCACCGGCACCGCCATGCTTTTCGGCATCATCGTCATCATCTTTGTCACCGGCACCAACATGTATTTCATCAGTTCCATCCTGATCCCCATTCAGGAGGTCAACGAGATCGCCAAAAAGATCGCCGGGGGCGGCTACGGCGCCCGCATCGAGAAAAAATATGACGACGAAATCGGCGAGCTGACCGACACCATCAACAACATGTCCGCCGAAATCAGTCTGGCCGAGCGCATCAAAAACGACTTTATTTCGGCGGTCTCCCACGAATTGCGCACCCCTCTGACCGCCATCGCGGGCTGGGGCGAAACCTTGCTGTCGGCCGACATGCGGGATATGGAGGAGGTCAAAAAAGGCCTGCGCATCATGCTGGGCGAAACCGGACGGCTGACCAAAATGGTGGAAGAGCTGCTGGACTTCACCCGCATGGAAGGCGGGCGCATGACCCTCCAGGTCGAGCCCATGGACGTGAGGGCCGAGTTCGAGGAGGTCGTCTACCTGTATATGGACACCCTGGCCAAGGAGGGCATCATCCTGACCTACGAGGAAAAGGGGGACATCCCCGAAATCGAGGGGGACAGGGCCCGCCTGCGGCAAGTCTTCCTGAACATCCTCGACAACGCCGCCAAACACGGCGGAGACGGACGGCGCATCGACACCGCCATCATCGCCGAGGAGGACACCGTCACCGTCCGGGTGAAGGACTACGGCGCGGGCATCCCCCCGGAGGAACTGCCCCGGGTCAAATTCAAGTTCTACAAGGGCAGCTCCAAAGCCCGGGGCAGCGGCATCGGTCTGGCCGTCAGCGACGAGATCGTCAAGCTGCACAGCGGCTCTCTCAACATCGAAAGCACCGTCGGCCAGGGCACCGCCGTCACCGTCCGCCTCCCCCTCAAAATCGGAGAAGGGTACGCGGCGGCCCCCGAAGAGGCGCTGTAAAGGGCGGAAATCCCCCGTATCCCCCCCGCCGCCCGCCGTCTGACTTGCGCTCTCCCCGCGTTTCTGATACAATGCCAAAAGGGGAAACATCCCCGCAGAGAGGAAAAAATCATGGGCAAGGATAAAGGTTTCAAAACCATGATCGGCGGACAGGCCATCATCGAAGGGATCATGATGCGCGGGCCGGACAAGTCGGTCGCGGTGGTGCGCGGGCCAAACGGGCTGGAAACCAAGCAAAAACAGCTCAACCCCATCAAAAACAAATATCCCATCCTGGGCTGGCCCTTCATCCGAGGGGCGGTCAACTTTGTGGATTCCATGGTGGAGGGGATGCGCGCCCTCACCTGGTCGGCCGAGCTGTTCCCCGAGACCGGGGAAGACGAGCCCGAGCCGGAAAACCCCTCCAAGTTCAGCCTGTGGCTGGACAAGGTGCTCAGCGGCGAAAAGGCCCAGAAAGCGGTCATGACCTTCGCCGTCGTCCTGGGGGTGCTGCTGTCGGTGGGCATCTTCATGCTGCTGCCCGCCTTCCTCACCGGCCTGATCGGCGTGGACGCCCTGCCCGGCATCGTTCGCAACCTCATCGAGGGCGCGGTGCGCATGGCCATCCTGGTGGGCTATCTGGCGCTGGTCTCCCGCATGAAGGACATCAGGCGGGTCTTCGGCTACCACGGCGCGGAACACAAGACCATCGCCTGCTACGAGGCCGGGGCCGAACTCACCGTGGACAACGTCCGCGGCTTTATCCGCTTCCATCCCCGCTGCGGCACCAGCTTT
>JAITQI010000097.1 GCA_031289065.1 Oscillospiraceae bacterium | reverse complement strand
TCAAGGTCAACAGCATCTGCCCCGGCAACTTTCTGGACGGCCCCCTGTGGTGCGACCCGGAGCGGGGCCTGTTTGTGCAGTATCTCAAGGCGGGCAAGGTGCCGGGAGCCCGGACGGTGGACGACGTCCGCCGGGCCTACGAGGCCAAAGTGCCCATGAACCGGGGGTGCGACCCGCTGGATGTGGCTCGGGCGCTGTATTACTGCGTGGAGCAGCAATACGAAACCGGTCAGGCCATCCCGGTCACCGGCGGGCAAAATATGCTGAACTGAGGGTGTCCATGATGACCCATACGGAAACCGCCGCCCAGGTTACGGGCGGCAGCGCGGCGGCCCGGTTGAGGGCGATACAGGCCCTGCGCGCCGAAGAGGACAGGGGAGAGCGGCCCCGCCCCGAGACCGGCACGGACGTCAACGGCCACATCCACACCACCTATTCCTTCTCCCCCTATACCCCGTCCGGCGCGGTGTGGGCGGCTCGGCAGGCGGGATTGGCCACGGCGGGGCTGATGGATCACGACTCGATCGCCGGGGCCCCGGAATTTCTGGAGGCCGCCCGGATTGCGGGCCTGCCGGCGACGGTGGGTATGGAGTGCCGGGTCAGCTTTGCGGATACGCCGTTTGCCGGGCGGCGGATCAACAACCCCGACCAGGTCGGGGTGGCTTATATGGCGCTCCACGGGGTGCCCCATGACCGGTTTTTCGCCCTGACCAACTGGATGCGCCCCTATCGGGCGGCCCGCATGGCCCGTTCCCGCCGGATGACGGCGGGTCTATGCGCCCTGCTGGCCCCCCACGGGCTCACGCTGGACTTCGACCGGGACGTATGGCCCCTGTCCCAAGCCGAATGGGGGGGATCGGTCACCGAACGGCACATCCTGTACGCCGCCGCCCGGGCGGTGACGAGTCGCTTCGGGGCGGGGCCGGACGCCCTGGCCTTCGCGGTGGACACGCTGGGTCTGACCGTTCCGGACAAGACGCGGCAGGCGCTGGCCGACGGGGAGAACCCCTATTACGACTACGACCTGTTGGGCCTGTTCAAGACCGAACTGCTGCCCCTCGTGTTTATTCCCGCCGGGCCGGAGGAATGCCCCCCGGCGGCCGAGGCGGCGGCGCTGGCCCGGCGGCACGACATCCTTCTGGCCTACGCCTATCTGGGGGACGTGGGGGATTCTCCCACAGGGGACAAGCGGGCCCAGACCTTCGAGGACGGCTATTTGGAGGAACTGTTCGACAGCCTGGCCGCCCTCGGCGTGGCGGCGGTGACCTATATGCCCTCCCGCAACACGGCGTTTCAGCTGGATCGCGTGCGGGCGCTGTGCGACGCCCGGGGGCTGTTCCAAATCTCGGGGGAGGACATCAACAGCCCCCGCCAAAATTTCATCTGTGAGGCGCTGCGGGATCCGAAATACCAGAACCTGCGGGACGGGGCCTGGGCCCTCATCGGGCACGAGAGCCGCGCCACTCTGGTTCACGGCGGCGGCCTCGCGTCCCCTGAAACCGTGGCCCGCTGTCCCAACCTTTCGGATCGCGTAGCGGCCTTTAAGGCGTACGGCCTGGACAGTATGACCTCTCATTTCTGACCTTTGAAAGGGTGATGTTATGCCTCATTATGTGCGGATGCCTCAGTTGGGGGTTTCCGAGGAGAGCGGGTTGATCGCGGTCTGGCATGTGAAGCCGGGGGACGCGGTCAAGCCGGGGGATTTGCTGTTTTCCCTGGAGACCGGCAAGACCAGTTTCGACGTGGAGGCCGACGCCGGGGGCACGGTTTTGGCGCTATTGCGAGCCGAGGGGGACGAGGTGGCCATCCAGACGCCGGTGTGTGTCATCGGCCAGCCCGGAGAGGCCTTCGACCAGCCCGAGGCTGTTCCCGCCGCGGCGGCGGCCGCGCCCGCAACGCCCGCGCCGGATACAGCGCGGGCCCCGGTTCCGGTTCCGATCGCCGACCTCGGGCCGCCGACCGCCGCCAGGTCTTCGCCCCGGGCCCGAGCCTTGGGTGAAAAGGCCGGCGTGGACGTGGGGCGGGCGTCTCCCACCGGGCCGGAGGGGCGGATCATCGAGCGGGACGTCCGGGCGCTGATTGCCCGGGGCCCGGCGGAAGCGTCGGCTGTCCCATCCACCGCGCCGGGCGGTTCGGCGGGCCAGGGGGCCTATGAGGACAAGCCTCTGACCACCATCCGCAAGCTCATCGCCAAAAACATGCGCGCCTCCCTGACCGACATGGCCCAACTGACCCACAACGCGTCCTTCGACGCCTCCGCCCTGTTCGCGTTCCGGGCGCTGTGCAAGGAAAACCCCGAGACCGCCAAAATCACCCTGACCGACATGATTTTGTTCGCGGTCAGCCGCACTCTGCCCGCTTTCCCGACGCTCAACGCCTGGCTGCTGGGGGACAAAATCCGCCAGTTCTCCGGGGTCAACCTGGCCTGCGCGGTGGACACCGAGCGGGGTTTGATGGTGCCGGTGGTCTTCGGGGCCGACAAGCTCTCCCTGGGGCGGCTGTCCGACCGGGTCAAGACGCTGGCCGCCGAGTGCCAGTCCGGGAAGATTG
>JAITQI010000002.1 GCA_031289065.1 Oscillospiraceae bacterium | reverse complement strand
GGCGCGCAGCGTCTCCGAGAGATAGCCGCTGTCGTCCGGGCGGCGGTCCCGCGGGACGACAAACCGGCGCTTGCGCGCAATGTCCACACTGGCGTTGTAAGTGATGCGGTAGAGAAAGGCCGACAGGGCCCCGGGGTCGCGCAAGCCGCTTCGGCCGACAAACGCCTTGAAAAACGCGGTCTGTACGGCGTCCTCGGCGTCGCTGTAGTTGAGCAGGATGCTGAAACTATACTTCATCAGCGGCGGCGTCATCTCGGCGATAAGCCCCGCCAGCGCCTCTTCGTCGCCGTCCATAAACGCCTGCACATCAAGCAAGGAATCCCTCCCCTTTCTGCTCCGAATGGGTCTCGTTCGCGTATTTCCCGCCAATGAATCGATTCACCTATAAGACGGACGCCGCCGCCGTTTTGTGACGCCCCCAACCAATCCTTTTTCTCCCAACGATAAAAAAACGCGCCGCCAAAAGGCGACGCGTTTTTTGTGTTTGCTCGTAATTAGCCGTTCTCACGCATACGGGCGAAGCAATCGCTACAGTACACGGGACGGTCTGTCTTGGGCTCGAAAGGCACTTTGGCCTCTCCGCCGCAGGACGCGCAAACGGCTGTGAAGAACTCTCTCGGGGCCCGGGAGGCGTTCTTACGGGCGTCGCGGCAGTTCTTGCAGCGCTGGGGCTCGTTCATGAAGCCGCGCTCCGCGTAGAATTCCTGCTCGCCGGCGGTGAAGATAAAGTCATCTCCACACTCTTTGCATTTCAGGGTTCGGTCTTCGTACATGGTTTGTTTCCCTCTCTTTGACTCAGTCTGCCCGTGGGTGTGGGTTCTGCCGGCATTCGGAATGAAGCGGTCTGTTTTCCCAGCGGCACGGGGGTTGAAATATGCGTGGCAGGGGTTGCCTGCTATCGCCAATGTTGGGCCAGTTTTTTCCTGGCGCGGTGAACGGCGTTGTCCACCGATTTCGGGGACTTGTGTGTGATGGCCGCTATCTCTCGATAGGACAGCCCTTCCAGATAATGCCCCAAAATTTCGGCTTCCAAGCCGGACAGCAGTCCCTTCCACATGCCGGTGAGCTCATGCGCTTCCTCACGCCGGATAACGAGCGTCTCTGGGTCAAGATACCGGTCGGGATACAAGACAAAGTCCGTTGTCGGGGAAATCTCGCTGTCTGCAAAGGGGGCTTGAATAGACACATAACGGTTCAGGGGTTCATGCTTGTCGCGGTTGGCGGCCTTGACCGCCGAGTAGAGCCGGTTGCGAACGCACAGCTGGGCAAAGGTGCGAAAAGAGGCGTTCTTCGTCGGGTCAAAGGAACGGATCGCCTTCAGCAGACCCATCAGGCCCTCCTGCAGCAAATCCTCCGGGTCGCCCCCGTTGAGGAACAGGCTTTGCATAGAAGCCCGCACCGCCCGCATATACCGCACGATGAGTTGCTCGGCGGCCTCGCCGTCGCCCTGCTGGGCCAACTGGCACAACGCCTCGTCGGAGATCGGCGGGGTGTTTTCCAAAACTGATCACCGCCTGTTTGCTCCGCGAAATAACGCCGCACAAACGACACTACCAATATTATAAGCGTCTGCCACCTGTTTTGTCAAGCATTTTCCCGCATTTTCTCTCAGATTTTTTTGCCGGTCATCCCGCCCTCATCAATCGGTCGATCACCTCGACCACCTCGGAGACGATGAGCGGCTTGCCGATGTGCCCGTCCATCCCGGCCGCCAGCGCCTGTTCCACATCCTCTTTGAACACGTTGGCCGTCATGGCCACCACCACCACCGAGCCCGCGTCCGGCCGCTCCATGGCCCGGATGGCCCGGGTCGCGGCGCACCCGTCCATCTCGGGCATCTGCATGTCCATGAGGATCAGCCCGTAGTGCCCCGGCCCGCTTTGGGCGAAACGCGCCACCGCCTCCCGGCCGTTTTGCGCCTCCTCGATTTGCAGGCCGGTGTTTTGCAGCAGCTCCCGGACGATCAGCCGGTTGAGGTCCACATCGTCCACCACCAACGCCCGCAGTTGCGAAAAATCCGCCGGCGCCCTCTCTTCCGGCCGCGCCCGAACGGGCTCCGGCAGATCGGCGGGTGGAGCCAGTGCGGCCCGAATGGTGAAGGCGAACACACTGCCCCGCCCTGAGGCGCTGTCCACCCAAATGCGTCCCCCCATCATCTCAATGATGCTCTTGGAGATGGCAAGGCCCAGCCCGGTGCCCCCAAACCGTTGGGAAATCGTGCTGTCGGCCTGTTCAAAGGAGCGGAACAGCCGCTCCTGCTGTTCGGCGGCAATGCCGATGCCCTGGTCGATGACCTTGAACGCGAAGGTCGCCTGGTCGCCGTCCGCCTCGGCTTCCTGGGCCTCCAGCCGCACCGTCCCCCCCTCCGGGGAAAATTTGACCGCGTTGGACAGCAGGTTCATCAGCACCTGGTTGAGGCGCAGCGTATCCACCCACACCCTGTCGTGCTTGATGTCCTGGGCCAGCTCGATGGCGACCCCCGACTCCCCCGCCCGGGACAGGCTCATGGACACCACGAAGGCCAAACTGTCCCCCAAAGAGGTCTCGGCGGGCGACAGGGCCAGCTTGCCCGCCTCGATCTTGGACATGTCCAGCACGTCGTTGATGAGCCCCAGCAAGTGGTGAGAGGAGCTCTCGATCTGATCCACGCAGTATCGGATTTTCTCCGGCGAACCGGAGCGCCGGGCCACCTGTGTCATGCCGATGAGGGCGTTCATCGGCGTGCGCAGTTCGTGGCTCATCTGGGACAAAAAGCGGCTTTTGGTGCGATTGGCGGCTTCGGCCTCCTCCTTGGCGCGAGCCAAATCGGTCACGTCGGCCAGCACCAGCATGATCCCCCGCGTCCGGGAGGCGGTGGGCGCTTCCTCCGCCGCCCCAACCTCCGTCTCCGTCCCGATGTCAAACCCGGACAGGGAGAGGTTGTAGAAGTCCGGCCGACCGGCCTCCCGGCCCTCCAAACTGACCGTTTTCTGCAAGGTGCGCGACCAGCCCTCCTTGAACGCCAGCCCCTCCTCCGTGTTGTGTTCTTGGGCGAGAAACTGTTCCAGCAACGCGGGGTCGTCGGGCGGCAAATGGCGGAGCGCCAGCAGACGCAGCATGGCCGCGTTGCCGAACAGCATCCGCCTGTCCAGTCCGAAGAAAGCCACGCAGACCGCGAGGCCGTCCAAATACCGGCAGACCATGTCCATGGAGGCGTTGCTGCTCTGCAAAATACGGCGGAAGTCGCCCCGGAAGGACTCGGGGTCGGCCCGATACCAAAAACTGCCGTTGCGCGACGCCGCCAAATGTCCCTCCGTCTCGGCCAACAGACCGGCCAGGCTCTCGGACATGCGGTGAACCGACGCCTCCAACCGGCCCATTTCGTCGTCGGGCAGGCCGTCCTCCCGGGGGAGGTCGGTGTGTCCCTCGGCCAGCGCGGCCACCTTTCGGTTGACCCGGCGCACCGTCTCCAGCGTCGCATGGATGAAAAACACGCCGCCCAACGTCAGCAGCGGCAGGCCTATCGCCAGCACCGCCATCATGGCGGCGGCGGCTTGGCGCGCCCGCCGGTTGGCCTGCTCGCTGCGCACAGCGGCCTGTTCCTCGCCGAGACGAACCAGCGCGTCAAGCCCATCGTTCAGCTGAACGCCTTGGGGGACAACAACCTCATACAGGTAGGCCAGCGCCCGGTCGTCGTCCCCTTCCGCCGCCAGGCCCACCGACGCCGCGATAGCCTCCTCCCACCGGCCGATGCCCGCCAGCAGGGCCCGGGCCATCTCGACCTCCCGCCGCGCCCCGGCCTCGGGCAGAACCCCGTCCGGCGCCAAATAGGACAGATAGAGGGACAGTTGGGTCTTACTCTCCCCGATGTGCGCCCGGATTGTCTCGTAGCCGTCCTCCGGGGCGCTGTCCAGCAGGAAACTGTCCCGCAGGATGACACGCGCCTGCCCCAACCCCCGCAACGCCCGGGACAGCGCCACCAACGGCTGGGCCACCAACCGCCGATCGGTCACGGCCGCCTGCCGCATCGTCCAAATGTTGTACCCGCCGATGGCCCCCAGGGCAATCGCCACCAACAAGGCCAAACCCAACAGCATGACCAGCTTGGATCGTATCTTCAGTTTCATACACGCGCTCCATTCCCGTGAGACCATCACACCCCCACAGTATCCCCCGTTTCCGCCGTTGTAAATGAAAAATTAAAAATTGCGGAATCGCGCTATGCGCGATGATTGCATATCCAATCCGCCGCGCAGCGGCTCCACAATTTTTAATTCTTAATTCTTAATTTTTAATGACCCCCGTCAGCCCCCCGACGTTTGGCGGCCCGCTTCCTGCCCAGCCGGATGAGGAAGACGGTCAAATAGGTGAGCAATCCCAGAATCGCCAGATAGGGCAACGCCCCGATCAGCCAGACCAGGAAGGCCGCGCTGCCCTCGCCCACACCTCGGAGGCTCTCGGAAAACCGCCGTGCGATCTGTTGGCCCAACGTCTGGGGCAGCACCGGCGACCCTTCGCTGATGACCGCCACCTCCCGCACATGGACGCTGACCGTGGCGTAGTCCACCAGGCCGTCGTATTTGCGCAAGGTGCCCGTTAGGCGCTCGATCTCATACTGGACGGCGGTCAGTTTGTCCAGGATTTCCAAACGGTTGGTCATGTCCGTGGTCTTGTCGAACGCCTCCTGGAGCATCCCCCGCTCCATCTCCAGCATCTTGAGGTGGGCCTCCAAGTCGAAATACTGGTCGGTCACGTCCTCCGAGCTGGTTTCCTGGTTGAGTACATGGCCCATCTGCCCGCTGCGGCTGATGAAGCTGCCAAACCGATCCGACGGAACGCGCACCACCACATCCGCCGAGCGCAACCTGTTATAACTGCCCGCGCCCTGCACCTGGGAGCTTTCGATGTAGCCGCCGCAGTCGGCCAAAAGCGCGTTCAGCGCGGCCATCGCCTGGTCGTAGTCGGTGTTTTCCACCGACACCGAGCCCGTCCAGATCAGCTTGCGTCCGGGGTCGGCCGCCAGGAGCAGGTCGCCCGCCGTGTTCTCCCCGCTCTCGTCGGCCCCTCCATTAAGCGCCGGATCGATCGGGGTGCCTTTCCCGACGTTCCCGCTATATTCATCGCCCATCGAGTTCGACGACGGCGCGCTCGAACTGCACGCCGTCAGCGCCAGCAGCATCAGCAGCGCCAGCCCAAGCGCGGCAAAGTGTTTTCCTTTCATGGCCATTGCGCCTCCATCCGTTTGATTTCTGTCCTTCTGACAAGTAAACCCTCCGGCGACGCAAAACATTACAGGGCTCGCAAAAAATCGTCCTATTGGTTGTCCCGCCACAGCATCAGCAAGAACCCCGGCTCGTCCCGCCGCAGGTGGTACGGGATCATAAACCGGTCAAACAGCGGCGCGGCCACCTGGCGGCACAGGTCGGCGTACACGGGCGGCTTAAAAGAGGCCTTCCGGGCCAGCAAATCCCGCACAAGGCTGAATTCCTCTTCCCGCAGAGGATACCGGCTCACCCGAGGCCCTTCGCCCCAGACGCGTCCCCCCGTCGAAGGAAGGGCGGCCGCCCTCTTGGCCTTGTCCGTCCGCACCACGATCGTCCCCGCCGCCACATCCCCCGCCCGGCGGCTGTCGGCCCGCAGGAAACTGGTCACCAGCCCCACGCCGTAGAACACAGGCAGAAAATCGATCAGCCGGAGCAGGTTGCGGGTCAGCGCCCCGCCCCAGTCCAGGGGCCGCCCGTCCTCCCGGATCACCCGCAGACGGCAGATGCGCTTGCCCGGCGTCAGGCCGTGGGTGAACCCCTCGAACAGAATAAAATACACAAAAAACAACAGCGCCGCCCCGATGATGAGCGCCGCCTCCAGCATCGAACTCACTTCCGGAAAGGCGTCTCCCAGAACGAGCAGCCCGATGATCACCAGCACAAAGGCCGCCGCCTGAAACATCATGTCCAGGGCCACCGCCCAAAAACGCGCCCCCAGGCCCGCCACCGAAAAGGCCAAATCCACCTGCTCCGGGGTATCCACCCGCCACTGCGATTGCTGATCCACACGTCTTCACCCTTTGCGCCCCGCCGCTCAGGACGGGGCAGAATTTTGGAAAGGCCTCCCCGGGGCCGCCACTCTTTCAAAGTCCCTTGACAACCCGCCCCCTTCGGGCAGATAATAGAAGGAGAGGATCAAATCTCCGCCCTCTGAAAGGGGTTCTGACATGACCCAGGAACAGTTCATCCGGGAAAACACCCCCGCCTGGCAGGCGCTGGAGCGTCTGACCAAGGGCCGGGGGCACCCTTCGGATTTCCACACCCTCGACCGGCTGCACCGGCTCTACCGCGTGGCCGCCGGGCACCTGTCCTATGCCCGCTCCCATTTCCCCGACGCCCCGGTCTGCCATGATCTCAACACCCTGGTCACCGCCGCCCACCATCGGCTGTATGTCCGCCAGTCCGGCGGCCTTCACGCCTTCACCCGGATGTTGACCCAAAACCTGCCCCTGTCCGTGCGCCGGGAATGGCCCTATCTGCTCACCGCCGTCGGGGTGTTTATCGCCTTCGGGCTGTACGCCTACCTGTTCACCTGGTTCGATCCGGGCGCGGCCAGGGCCTTCCTGCCCGCGGAATACCTGTCGGCCACCGGGGAGGGCGCGGGCGCCTGGGACGGCGTCCTCATGTCCAGCCTGATTATGGTCAACAACCTCCAGGTGGCGGTGCTGGCCTTCGGCCTGGGGCTGACCCTGGGCTTGGGCACCCTGTACGTGGTCGCCCAAAACGCCATGCTTCTAGGGGCCTTGGCCGCCCATGTCGCCGCCCAGGGCAACGGCCTGACCTTTTGGTCCCTCATCCTGCCCCACGGCGTGTGGGAGCTGTTCGCCATCTGCCTGTCGGCGGCGGCCGGGCTTCGGCTGGGCTTTGCCCTCCTGCGCCCCGGTTCCCGCTCCCGCAAAGACGCGCTCACCGCCGCCGGGAAAGCCGCCCTGCCCATGATGGGCCTGGTCGCCGTCCTGCTGGTGCTGGCCGGGCTGGTGGAGGGCTTCTTCACCCCCGCCGACCTCGCCCCCGAGGCGAAGCTCCTCTTCGCCGCCGTGACCTTTGTCTTACTGCTCGCCTACCTGTCCCTCTGCGGCCGAAAAAACGCCGCCGACCACAGGCTCCCAACCCTCTGAGGCTTCCCTCTCTGCGTCCGGTCTACATCCGCTCCGGGATGGAAATCGCCATGATCCCGAGCAGCTTTTTGTTCATCCTCTCGGCGATAGCGGTCAACCCCAGCCAGGAGGCCCGTTTGGCCTCGTCTTCCTCTGACAGGATCCTGTTTTCCGTGTAAAAAACGTTGTACGCTGAATTGAGTTCAAACAGATAGTCCGCGATGTCCGTCAGCGATTTGTATCGGTAGGCGGCCTCCACCACGTCGGGCAGCCTTGCCAGCGTGAGCAAAAGGTTGCGCTCGTCGTCCCGGGTCGGCGGCATGAGCGGGCCCGGCGGGAGGCCCTTTTCCTCGGCTTTTTTTAGCAGGGAGTGCATCCGCACCGCGGAATAAAGGATGTACGGCCCTGTTTTGCCTTGGGTCGCGGTGAATTTTTCGATGTCGAAAATATAATCCGTGCTCCTGTGGGACAGGGCGTCGGCATATTTGATCGTCGCGTCCGCAATGGGAAAGGACAGCGCCTCTTTCTCTGCCTCCGACAGGTGGTACGCCTCGTCGTCGTCGTATTTCCCCTTCGCGGACTGCTGCACCAGCGCCAGCAGGTCCCCCAGCTTCATGACGCCGCCGTCCCGCGTTTTGAAGGGCTTCCCGTCTTTCCCGTTCATCGTGCCGAAATCGATGAAGGCCAGCGTCAAGTCCTCGGACGCGATCCCCGACTGGTAGGCCGCCCGGAAAATCTGCTTGAAATGCAGGCTCTGCCGCCCGTCCACCACGTACCACACCTCGTCGGGCGCGAACTCGTGAACCCGTTCCCACAGCGTCGCCAGCTCGGTGGTCTGGTACCCCACCGAATCGCTTTTTGTCTTGATGATCACCGGCGGGAGGGGCGCGGCCTCGTCGGGCTCGGCCACGTCCATGATAATCGCCCCGTCGCTCTCCCGCAGCAGGTTCTTGGCCCGCAGGAAGTCCGTCATGGCGGGGATCGACTTGAAGCAATCGCTTTCCCCCCGCCAGAGGTCGAAGCATACGCCCAGTTTATCGTAATTTTCCTTCAGGTCGCGAATCGAAACGGCCACCATGTGCTTCCACAGGGCATAGTAGCCCCTGTGCCCGGGCCGCTCTTGATTTTGCAGCGTCGCGGTCGCCTCTCGCGCCTCCTGCATCCGCTCCTCGTCTTCCTTGGCCGCGGCGCTGGCCGTGGGGTAGATTTCGTCCAGTTCCTCAATGGTTACGGGGCTTTCCGCCGGGTACGCCCCCGTGAAGGTCTCGTCAAAATACACCAGCTCCGGCTTCCGGCGGCGGATCTCCGATATGATAATGCCCATCTGCCGCCCCCAGTCCCCCAGGTGCACGTCGCCGATGACCTCATGCCCCAGCTCCCTGGCCAGGCGCTTTAAGCCCTCGCCGATAATCGCCGACCGCAAATGCCCCACGTGCAACGGTTTAGCCACATTCGCGCCCCCAAAGTCGATGATGATTTTTCGGCGCGCCCGTTGCGGGATGCCCATGTTCGGCGCGGTGGCCATCTCCTCGACGTGCTTGGCCAGAAAATCGTCCCGTAGCGTGAGATTGATGAACCCCGGCCCGGCGATGGAAATCGCCGCGAAAATATCGTACCCCTCCAGCTGCCGAACGATTTGACCGGCGACATCCCGGGGGTTTTTTTTCTGCTCTTTCGCGATTTTGAACGCCTCGTTGCACTGGAACTGGCACAGATCCGGCCTGTCCGAATATTTCGCCAGGCCGCCGCCCGGCGCGTACCCGCACGCCGCAAAACAGTCCCTCAAAATCCCGTCCAAAACGGTTGTGAACGACATAACCTTCCCCTTCTCCCCTCCGCAAGTCGTGCCCGTCTCCCCCCCCCGCTAACGGCGGAAAGCGACCTCCCGGGCATAGTTTCGCACCAACACCGGCAGCATCCCCGTGGGGTCGCCGGTCAGACCGCGCACGCCGTGGGCCCCCAGAAAACGCCCCGCCGTCCGTTCGGCGGCGGCGCGGTAACCGGCCGCCGCCTTGAGGTACAGGTCCGTCAGGGTGTCCGCCCGTTTGTCCGCCAGCGCCCCAATGGCC
>JAITQI010000163.1 GCA_031289065.1 Oscillospiraceae bacterium | reverse complement strand
GCCCGGGCGTACGCCTCCTCCAGGGCGCGGATGTCCTCTTTTTTCATGTCCACCGCGCAAAAGACGAAGTCCACGCTGCGGGCGATTTTGGCCAAATCCGCCGTGGCGTCGAGGACAGGGAGGGCGGCGGCGGCGGGGGGCAGGGGAGAGGTCATGTTCCAGCGGCCCGCCACGGCCTCGCCGTAAGACTTTCCCGCGCTGCGCGCACTGGCGGCGACGGCGGAGAGGGTAAACCAAGGGTGATTTTCCAGCAGGGTGACAAACCGTTGACCCACCATACCTGTGCCGCCCACAATCCCGACTTTGTACTGTTTCACCGCGCAACGCCTCCTGAGAGTATATTCCGGATTCCCTCACGAGTATGACTCGTTTGTTTTTCCGGGACGGACAGGCGGAAGCCTTCTCTCCCATGCGACTGTCCGCTGTCTTTCGACCGCTGTTCCCCGGCGGGGGGGAAAGAAAGAAAAAAGCCGGTTGAAAAACCGGCCGGTTTTGTTATATAATAGCACCTGGGGTCGAACCGCCCGCGTGGACGCCCGCCTGTGGCCCGCTACATAACAAAAACGGATAGCTCCTCATCCTTTGGGATGACAGTCGTCGGGCCATTGGCCCGACGCCCAGGGTTCCGGCCGCCCGCACATCGGTCCGCCCCTTCGGCGGACAGCCCTTTGGCGGGGGGTCATCGGGCTGTATGGGCCCTGGCCCGCGCTACCACTGAAGTCCGCGCCTCTATCCTCGCGTTTGTGTATGTTATTTATCATAGCACACACAACGCGAAGCTGTCAAACAGAAGTTCGCGGTTGAGGCACGTTGGAACGAATTAAGAATTAAAAATTGCGGTATCGCGCTGTGCGCGATGATTTCATTTTCAATATCGCCGCGCAGCGGCTCCATAATTTTTCATTCTTAATTTGTAATTCTTAATTACCCCGTCTGTTCCCTACTTTGAATTCGGAGTGTTGCGACCATGAAAAAAGGCTGGAAACGCGTTTGTTCCTGCGTATTGCTGTGCGTCCTGTGCGCCGGGCTGCTTATGGCCGGGCCGGGGCCGGCTCGGGCCTTGTTGGAGGCCAACCCCACGCTGCGCATCGGGTTGTTTTATGACAGCACCGCCCTGCCCGCGGCCAATCTGGAAAACTACGCCGGCGCGGGATACCGTCTGGGTTTTTTGCAGGAGGACAAGCAGTTTGCCGAGGTGGGGCGGTTGAGTTCTCCCGCCCAGATCACCGTCATTAAAAACCGCACCCTCTACCTGAAGGACAGGGTCTACTCGGACACGCCCAGTACCGGGTCGGTGACGGTGGGCTGTTACCACATCGATACCGGGCGTACCTATGCCAGTTTCGCCGAAGCCCAGAACGGGGCGACCGCCTTGCGGGGCCAGGATTGGCAGGCCTTTCCCGTGTATTCCTACGGCGCTTACCGCGTGCGCATCGGCGCTTACGCCACGTCCGCCGCCGCCGCCGAGGACATCCCGCGGTTGGGGATTGACGGGGCTATCGCCCTGTCGGGCAGCGCCTATTGCGTGTCGGTGGTGCGCACCGAGAGCGGGGACATGCTGTTCCAGTTCGACGGCGGCACCGAACGCTCCCTGTCCATCTGGCCCTCCCTGGGGGAGGTGTCCGACCCGATCACCTGGTTTAAAGGCTACAAATACCGGGGCGGCTTCGAGTATCGCCGGGTCACCGGCAACAACATCACAGTGATCAACTGGGTCACTCTTCAGGACTACGTCAAGGGCATCCTGCCCTACGAAATGAGCGCCTCCTGGTCTCTGGAGGCGCTGAAGGCCCAAGCGCTGTGCGCCAAATCCTTTGCCGTGTCCAGCCTGGGCAAGCACCGCTCGGCCGGGTTTGACCTGTGCAACACCGTCCACTGCCAGGTCTACCAGGGCACCAACGCCGCCAACGCCAACTCGGACAAGGCGGTGGACGAGACTTACGGCCGCTTTGTCTACTATAACGGCAAGGTCGCCGAAACGGTCTACCACTCCCACGACGGCGGCGCCACCGAAAGCGCCGCCAACGTCTGGGGCAGCGAGATCGCCTATCTCCAAGCTGTCATCGACACCTTCGAGGAACCCGCCAAGATACCGAACGGCCTGTGGCAGTATACATACACCAACAGCGACATCAACGCCATCCTCAAAGACAAGGGCATCTCGGCCGGGAGTATCGTCAGCGCGTACATCGACCAGTTCACCCCCGCGGGCAATGTCTACCGCCTGACGCTGGTGGACTCGTCGGGGAAAAAATACAACTTTGTGGGTGAAAAGGCCCGCACCACGCTGAACAGCACCGCCCGGGGGTTGCAGACCCGCAGTCAGCGGTACAATATCATCCCGGGCGGCGGGGGCGGGGCGGCGTCTCTCACCATCGCGGGCGGGGTCGGCACGGCGGTCAAGACCAACGTGATCGGCCTGTATGCCGTCGGAGGCGACGGGGTGCAGGCGCTGACCGGAACCCTGAGCGGCTTGCAGGTGCAGTCCAAGGACGGCATCTTTCCGCTGAGCGCGGCGACGGGGTTCACCGGCGGCAACGGGACCTATCTGTTCACCGGCAGCGGCCATGGACACAACGTCGGCCTGAGCCAATACGGGGCCAAAGCCATGTCCGACCAAGGCTACTCCGCCGAGGACATCATCCATTTTTACTACGCGAGCGTGGATGTGCTGGGGTAAGCGCCTCTTTGATATGGATGCCCGGGGGGTATCGCTGAAGGTCGGGGTTCCGCCGCTGAGTAGCCGGTGAGAGCCCCATTTCATCGCGGAAGGGAGCCCCTATGAACACCGCCGATTTTCATTTTGACCTCCCCCCGGCGCTCATTGCCCAGACGCCGCTGGCGCGGCGGGACGCCTCCCGGCTCATGGTGCTGGACAGGAAGAGCGGGGCCCGGGCGGACAAATCTTTTTCGGACATTCCCAACCTGCTGCGTCCGGGGGACTGCCTGGTGGTCAACGACTCCCGGGTGCTGCCCGCCCGGCTGTTCGGCGTGACCGGAACCGGGGCGGCGGCGGAGACGCTGCTGCTGGCCGACCGGGGCGGCGGGGTGTGGGAATGCCTGACCCGGCCCGGCCGACGCACCCGCCCGGGGACGGAGATCCTGTACGGGGACGGGCTGCTCCGGGGCCGGGTGGAGGGCGAGGCGGGGGAGGGCAACAAGCTCATCCGCTTTTCCCACGAGGGCATTTTTTTGGAAATTCTGAATCAGTTGGGCGAGATGCCGCTGCCGCCCTATATCAAGGCCCGGCTGGAAGACCCTGAGCGGTACCAGACGGTGTATGCCCGGGCGCCCGGCTCGGCCGCCGCGCCGACGGCCGGTTTGCACTTTACCCCCGCCCTGATCGAACAGATCCGGGGGGTGGGCATCGGGTTTTGGCCGATCACCCTTCACGTGGGGTTGGGCACCTTCCGCCCGGTCAAGGAGAGCGACATCTCCCGGCACAGGATGCACAGCGAGTACGCCGAGATTTCCCCCGAAACCGCCGAGGCGGTTAACCGCACCCGGGCTGGGGGCGGCCGCGTCATCGCGGTGGGCACCACCGTCTGCCGCACACTGGAGTCCTTCGCCCGCCCGGAGGGCACCATAGTCCCCCACAAGGGGGAAACCGATATTTTTATCACGCCGGGATACCGATTTCGGGCCATCGACGGGCTGATCACCAACTTCCATCTGCCTTGCAGTACCCTGATCATGCTGGTGTCGGCCCTGGCCGGTCGGACGTTTGTGCTGGACAGCTACCGGGCGGCGGTGGAACAACAGTACCGGTTTTTCAGCTTTGGAGACGCGATGTTAATTTTGTAAGTCGTTTGTGCGACACACAAAGCCGCCCGTTTTTCAAACGGGCGGCTTTGACAACGGGTTTATTTGGGGGGCGCGCAGTACAGGCAGGGCGTGTAGCCCGCGGCTTTGACGTCTTCGAGGGTCCACGCCTGTGTGAGGCGGTTGGCGAGGCGGGAGCAGCGCTTCCGGTGATATTCCTGGCTGCCGCCTCGGATCGTGTAGACGGCGTTGGGGGGCGGCGTCGGGGTGGGTGTCGGCTCCGGCGCCAGCGAGACGGCCGGCGGCGGCAGGGGTGTGGCGCCTGGCTCC
>JAITQI010000037.1 GCA_031289065.1 Oscillospiraceae bacterium | reverse complement strand
GAACCGACGGTGTACACCGTGATGCCGTTGGGGCCGACGATGAACCGTCCCGGCTCGATGATCAGGCGGGGGAGGGGCAGATTCAGCCGGGCGGCACCCGCGGTCACCGCCTGGGCGGTGCCGGCCACCACCTCGCCGATGGAGCGGGGCTCGTGAGATGGGATGTAACGGATACCGAAGCCGCCCCCCAGGTTGAGCTCGCGCAGGGTATGGCCGGGTTGGGCGCGCATGTCGGCCATAAAGCCCATCATGAGGGCGACCGTATGGGCGAAGGGCTCGGCGTCGAAAATCTGGGAACCGATGTGGCAGTGGACGCCCACGGGGTTTATGTGGGGCAGGGCGACGGCCTGGCGCAGGGCGTCGGCGGCTTGGCCGTTTTCCAGGGTAAAACCGAATTTGGAGTCGATCTTGCCGGTCTGGATGAACTCATGGGTGTGGGCTTCCACGCCGGGGGTGACGCGCAGGGAGATGTCCGGCTTCAGGCCCATCTGCCCGGCCAGGTCGTTGAGGGCGCGGAGTTCCTCAAAGCTGTCGGCCACGAAGCGGCCCACTCCGGCCTTCAGGCCATATTCCAACTCGGCTACCGTCTTGTTGTTGCCGTGAAAGAACACATTGTCCGCCGGGAAGCCCGCCGCCAACGCGGTGTACAGCTCACCGCCGGACACTACGTCCACGCCGAGCCCTTCCTCCCGCATGATCCGGTAGATATACTTGCAGGAGAGGGCTTTGCTGGCGTAGGCCACCAGGAAATCCCCGGCGTAATGGGCCTTCATGGCGGCGTTGAGGTCACGGCAGGTCGCCCGGATGGCGTCCTCGTCCATCAGGTAGAGGGGGGTGCCGTAGGCACGGGCCAGGTCGGGCACGTCGGCGCCGCCGATGGTCAGACGGCCCCGGTCGTTGACCCCCAGGCAGTCGCATACAAACTTCATGGATATTCCTCCGAGACAGTATTTCTCAGGATGCCTATGTTTTCGACCTCGACCTCGATCACGTCCCCGGGCTTCATGGGGCCGATGCCCGCCGGGGTACCGGTGGTCACCAGGTCGCCGGGCAGCAGGGTCATGCAGGCGGTGATGAAGGCCAGCAATTCGGGGATGGGCCACATGAACTGGGCGGTGCGGCTTGCTTGCTTGACCTGCCCGTTGAGGCGGGCGGTGACCGCCAGATTGGAGGGATCGATGTCGGTGACCAGCCAGGGGCCGACAGGGGCGAACCCGTCAAATCCCTTGCCCCGGGTCCACTGGCCGTCCCCCTTCTGGATGTCCCGGGCGGTCACGTCGTTGAGGCAGGTGTAGCCGAATATGTAGTCCCAGGCCGCTTCGGGTTTGACACGGCGGGCGGTTTTGCCGATCACAAAGGCCAACTCGGCCTCGTAGTCCACCCGGTTGGACAGGCGGGGGCGGCGGATAACACCGTCGGGGTCGTTGAGGGCGGTGGTGGGCTTGAGGAAGAGAATTGGGTTTTCGGGGATGCCCTCGTTCATTTCCAAGGCGTGGTCGCGGTAGTTTTTGCCCACCGCCACAATTTTGGTGGGTTCCGCGGGGGCCAACAGCCGCAAGCTGTCGAGGGGCAACAGGTGACCCTCCGGGCGGACGCCCAGCCAGGGGGCCTGGGTCAGCGGCCGGGCCAGGGGGCCTTCCACCAGGGCCCAGCCCGTGCGGGGACCGTCGGCGTATCGGATGAACTTCATTGGAGGCCCTCCCACACGGCGCGCAACCGCGCCAGCACGTCGTCCCGGCCTTGGCCGGTCTGGGCTGAGAAGGCGAACAGCCCGTCCCGCTCGTCGAGGACCAGGGTGCGCCGGATGTCTTCCAGACGTTCGGGCAGCTCTCGGGGTTTGAGTTTGTCCGCCTTGTTGGCGATGACCGAAAAGGGGACGCAGGTTTGCTGAAAATATTCGGCCATGATCTTGTCGTCGGCGTTGGGGGTGTGCCGGGCGTCCACGATGAGGAAGCTCTGGGTGATGCCCGACGTGTCGGCGAAAAAATTCTCCATGAGGGCCGCCCAACGCTGTTTTTCCGTCTGAGACACCCGGGCGTAGCCGTAGCCGGGCAGATCGACGAAGTAGGCCGCGCTGTCGAGGAGGAAGTAGTTGACATGAGCGGTTTTGCCCGGCGTCTCGCCCACTCGGGCGAAGTTCCTGCGGTTGAGGATTTTATTGATGACCGACGACTTGCCCACGTTTGACCGCCCGGCGAACACGAACTGGGGGCGGCCGTCCTTGACGAACTGGTCGGGCCGGGCGGCGGAGAGGATGAACTCGGCCTTGTGGAGGTTGATGAATTCCATCAGGAGGGCACCCCCGCTCCGGGGGGCTGATCCTCCGGGTGCCAGCCGCCGTTTTCCACGGGGAGGGGCGCGGCGGGTTTGGCGGGGCCTTTGCGTTTGCCTGGTTTGGCGGGGCGCAGGGGCATATCCAAGGCGGCGGCGAGGACGGCGTCCATGTGTTCCACCGTGATAAACTGCAGGGCGTCCCGGACGGAGGGGTCGATGTCGGCCAGGTCTTTTTCGTTTTCCCGGGGGATGATCACCGTGTGCGCCCCGGCGCGGAAGGCGGCCATGGTTTTTTCCTTGAGGCCGCCGATGGGCAGCACCCGGCCTCGGAGGGTGATTTCCCCGGTCATGGCCACGTCCCGGCGCACCGGCGCGCCGGTCAGGGCGGACACCATGGCGACGGCCACCGTAATGCCCGCCGAGGGGCCGTCCTTGGGCACAGCCCCTTCGGGGAAGTGGATGTGGATGTCTCTGTTCTTATAAAACGCCGGATCGATCCCCAGGGTGTGACAGCGGCCGCGGATGTAGGTCAGGGCGGCCCGGGCCGACTCCTTCATGACCTCGCCCAGGTTGCCGGTCAGGTCGATTTTGCCGGTGCCCTCCACGGCGTCGGCCTCCACCTCCAGCAGCTCGCCGCCCACCCGCGTCCAGGCCAGCCCCGAAGCCACGCCCACCTCGGCCTTGGCCCGGGCGCGTTCCGGTTTGTACTTGCGCGGGCCGAGCAGCGCTTCCAGACCGCCCGCCTTGAGGGACAGGCGTTCCCGCTCCCCCGCGACGATCTGCCGGGCGGTTTTGCGGCACAGGGCGGCCAGCTCCCGTTCCAGGCGGCGCACCCCGGACTCTCGGGTGTAGCCCGCGATAAGCTCCCGGAGGGCGTCGTCGCCGAGTCTGAGCTGGGTCTTTTTGAGGCCGTGCAGGGCCAGCTGTTTGGGCAGCAGGTGATCTTTGGCGATGCGCAGCTTTTCCTCGTCGGTGTAGCTGGTCAGTTCGATGAGCTCCATGCGGTCGAGGAGGGCGGGGGGGATGGGTTCGGTGGTGTTGGCCGTGGTGATGAATACCACCTCGGACAGGTCGAAGGGCAGTTCCAGGTAATGGTCGTGGAAGGCGTGATTCTGTTCGGGGTCGAAGACCTCAAGCAGGGCGGCGGCCGGGTCGCCCCGGAAGTCGTGGCCCATCTTGTCCACCTCGTCGAGCACCAGCACCGGGTTGCGGGCGCCGGCCTGGCGCATGGCGGTCATAATCCGCCCCGGCATGGCCCCGATGTAGGTTTTGCGGTGACCCCGGACGTCGGCCTCGTCCCGTACGCCGCCCAGGGACAGCCGGGCGGTTTTGCGACCCATGGCCCGGGCCAGGGATTGGGCGACAGACGTCTTGCCCACGCCGGGGGGGCCCACCAGGCAGAGCACCTGGCTCTTGAGGTTGGGGGCGAGGGACTTGACCGCCAAAAATTCCAGAATGCGCTCCTTGACCTTGGTCAGGCCGTAGTGTTCCTTGTCCAGCAGGCGCTGGGCCGCTTCGATGTCCAGCCGGTCGTTGGTGGTTCTTGTCCAAGGCATTCCCAGCACCGTGTCCAGCCAGGTGCGCACCACCGCCGCCTCGGGGGAGGCCGGGGACATGCGGGACAGCCGCCCCAGCTCCTGGAGGAGTTTGCCCTCCGTATCGTCCCCCAGGCGGAGCATGAAGATTTTTTCCCGGTAGTCCTCCAGGTCGGCGACGGTGTCCTCCCGATCGCCCAGTTCGGACTGGATGGTTTTGAGCTGCTCCCGCAGATAGTATTCCTTCTGGTTTTTGCCCAGCTGTTGGTGGAGTTTGCCCTGAATGTCCTGCTCGATTTCCAGCAGTTCGATTTCCCGCATGAGCAGGGTGGTCACCTGGCTGAGTCGTTCCAGGGGGGGCAGGGTTTCCAGGATGGCCTGCTTGTCCTCGTGGCGCACGGACATATTTTGGGTGATATAGTCGGCCAAAAAGCCCGGCTCGTCAGCCTCGGCCGCGCCGAGCAACGCGTCGGAGGCGAGGCGGGGGACCAGTTCGGCGTAACGCTCAAACAGCTCCAGGCTCAGCCTGAGGGCGGCCTCGACCCGCTGCCGGGCCGTTCGCCGTGTAGGGATGTGCAGCGGCGTCACTTGGGCGATGGGGGCCGGATCCTCCCGGACGAGGCCGGACATCCGCGCCCGGGCCACGCCCTCCACCAGCACCCGCATATTGTGGCCGGGCAGGCGGAGAATCTGGCAGACCCGGGAGATAGTGCCCACCTCGTACAGCCCGTCGGGCCCGGGGTCGTCCTCCCGCAAATCCCGCTGGGCGGCCAAAAAAATCGGCTGCCCGGAGGACAGGGCCTCGTCCAGGGCGTGGACGGATTTGTCCCGCCCCACGTCGATGTGGATGAGCATACGGGGGAAAACGGTCAGGCCCCGGAGGGCCAAAAGGGGCAGGTTTTGCGTGGTTTCCGTGTTGGCCATAACGATAACAGTTCCCTTTCAGCGGTTAGACGTTGACGGTCGGAAGGTC
>JAITQI010000044.1 GCA_031289065.1 Oscillospiraceae bacterium | reverse complement strand
CCTGCGTCTGCTGCTGCTGCCCCGGGACGAGGCCGACGACCGGAGCGTCATCGTGGAAATCCGAGGCGGGGCGGGGGGCGAAGAGGCCGCCCTGTTCGCCGCCTCCCTGTGGCGCATGTACACCATGTACGCCGAGGGGCGGCGGTGGAAGAGCGAGATTCTCAACATCAACGAAACCGAGCTGGGCGGGGTCAAGGAGGTCAGCTTCCTCATCGAGGGGGCGGGGGCCTTTGCCCGGCTGAAATTTGAAAGCGGCGTCCACCGGGTGCAGCGGGTGCCCGACACCGAGGCCTCCGGGCGCATCCACACCTCCACGGTCACGGTGGCCGTCCTGCCCGAGGCCGAAGAGGTGGACATTGAGATCAATCCCGCCGACCTGGCCATCGATACCTACCGCTCCGGCGGGGCGGGGGGGCAGCATGTCAACAAGACCGAGAGCGCCATCCGGATCACCCATCTGCCCACCGGGGTGGTGGTGGAGTGCCAGGACGAGCGCAGCCAGTACAAAAACAAGGACAAGGCCATGAAGGTGCTGCGCTCCAAACTGTTTGAGGCCAAACGGGCCGAACAGGCCGCCGTTTTGGCCGCCGACCGCAAGAGCCAGGTGGGCACCGGCGACCGCTCGGAGCGCATCCGCACCTACAACTTTCCCCAGGGTCGGGTGACCGACCACCGCATCGGGCTTACCCTGTACAAGATTGACGCCATCATGACCGGGGCGTTGGACGAGCTCATCGACGCCCTGACCACCGCCGATCAGGCGGAAAAACTGCGGACACTGGGCGAAGGCAATTGACAATTGCCGTGTAAGGACTTTTTAAGAGCATGGATGATGGGGGGATTTTTATGACTTTGGCGCTTTCGGCGGACAGACCGGAGGACATTCGCAAGGCGGGCGAGATTTTGCGGGGAGGCGGCCTTGTGGCCATCCCCACAGAGACGGTGTACGGGTTGGCGGCGGCGGTGTTTGATCCGGCGGCGGTGGCCCGGGTGTTTGCGGCCAAGGGCCGCCCGGCGGACAACCCGCTGATCGTCCATGTGGCCGAAATTGTGGACATCCCCAAGGTGTGCGCTCAGGCCCCGCCCATCGCCCCCGCCCTGGCCAAGCGGTTTTGGCCGGGGCCGCTGACCCTGGTGATGCCCCGGCGGGACAATGTCCCCGACGGGGTGACGGCGGGGCTGCCCACTGTGGCGGTGCGCTGTCCGGCGAACGACGCCGCCCGGGCGGTCATCCGGGCGGCGGGGGTGCCTCTGGCCGCCCCGTCGGCCAACCGGGCGGGCTTCCCAAGCCCCACCACGGCGGCCCACGTTTGGAACGACATGGACGGGCGGGTGGACGCCATTTTGGACGGCGGCCCCTGCCGTTGGGGGGTGGAGTCCACCATTCTCGATCTGACCGGGCCGGTGCCCCGTCTGCTGCGGCCCGGCGGCGTCACCCGGGCGCAGTTGGAAGCGGTGCTGGGCACGGTGGAGGTGGATCCGGCGGTGACCGGTCCGGTGACAGAGGGGCACAGCCCCCGGGCCCCGGGCATGAAATACCGCCATTACGCCCCCCACGCGCCGATTTACCTGCTCCACGGCCCCTTGAACGCGGCGGCCACCTACGTCAAAGCCCTGGCCCGGCCGGGGACGGCGGTGCTGTGCTTCAACGGGGAACAGGAGCGGTTCCGCCCGGTGCCCTGTGTGCCCTACGGCGACGGGGACAGTCCGGAATCCTTGGCCCGAGGCCTGTTTGAGGCCTTGCGGAAGCTGGACGCCCCGGAAATCCGGTGCATTTACGCCCGCTGCCCCGAGGGGGACGGGCTGTATGAGGCGGTGCGCAACCGTCTGAGCCGCGCCGCGGGGTTTGCGGTCATTGAGGTGTGAAAACAATTGACGATTGACAATGGACAATTGACAATTGTGGGGCCGCTGCGCGGCGATTTGATTGTTGCGTGGGGGAGGGACGGTTGGAATGATTGTGTTTGGGTTGACCGGGCCCAGTGGGGCGGGGACGTCTTCGGTGTTGCGGGTTTGGGCGGCGTTGGGGGCTTTCACGATAGATGCCGATGAGGTGTATCATCGGTTGCTGCGGGAGGACGCGGCGCTGTTGGATTTGCTGAAAGGGCGGTTCCCGGGGGCGTTTGGAGTGTCGGGATTGGATCGCAAGGCGCTGGGGCGGATTGTGTTCGCCGACGCCGGGGCCCGGCGGGATTTGGAGGCGCTGACCCATGGGGCGGTGGTGGCCGCTGTGGAGGAACTGTTGACGGGCGCGGCGGCGGCGGGCTTTGCCGTGGCCGCCGTGGACGCGCTGTATTTGTTGGAAAGTCCGCTGAGGGGCTTGTGCCGCAAGGTTGTGGGGGTGGTCGCGCCTGCGGGGGAGCGGGTGCGCCGCCTTTGCGTCCGGGACGGCGTCTCCGCCGCATACGCCACCGCCCGGATCGCCGCCCAGGAGCCGGAGGACTATTACCGCGCCCGGTGCGACGTGATTTTGGAAAACACCGCCGACGAGGCCGCCCTGGTGAAACAGGCCCGAACGGTGTATGATACGCTGACGAATGAATTTAATATACAAGGAGGAGACACGCATGTCTGAAGACAAAAAGGATCCCCGCCGGGAGGCGCTGTTTTACGAGCCCAAGACCGGATTTGACACGTTGGCCGACGGGCAGTGGGACAAGGCGCTGGCCTTCGCTCGGGACTACCGGGCCTATCTGGACGCCGCTAAGACCGAGCGGGAGGCGACCGCCGAGGCCGTCCGATTGGCCGAGGCCCGGGGCTTTGTTCCCTATGCGCGGGGGACGGCGCTGAAGCCGGGGGACAAAGTGTACCGGATCAACCGGAACAAGGCGGTGACGCTGGCGGTCATCGGGAAACGGCCTCTGGCCGAGGGCCTGCGCATCGTGGCGGCCCATGTGGACGCGCCCCGGCTGGACCTCAAGCCCATGCCCCTGTACGAGGACGGCGAGCTGGCCCTGCTCAAGACACACTACTACGGCGGCATCAGGAAATACCATTGGCTGGCCCTGCCGCTGGAACTGCGCGGCGTCATTGTGAAGGCCGACGGAACGGCTGTGTCGGTGTCCATCGGCGGCGCGCCGGAGGAGCCGGTGCTGGTCATCACCGACCTGCTGCCCCATCTGGCGGCGGATCAGGTCAAAAAGAACGTGTCCGAAGCCTTCCCCGGCGAGAACCTCAACGCCATTATCGGGCACAAGCCGGACGCGGCCGAGGGGGCCAAGCGGATCAAGCTGGCCGTGTTGGAGCTGCTGCACAACAAATACGGCGTCACCGAGGCGGATTTCCAGTCGGCGGAGCTGTCGCTGGTGCCCGCCGGGTCGGCCCGGGACGTGGGGCTGGACGGCGCGCTCCTCGGCGGCTACGGCCATGACGACCGGGTCTGCGGCTACACCGCTCTGCGGGGCCTATTCGACCTGGACGGCGCGCCGACATA
Source organism: Oscillospiraceae bacterium (assembly GCA_031289065.1). Classification (GTDB taxonomy): domain Bacteria; phylum Bacillota; class Clostridia; order Oscillospirales; family UBA929; genus JAIRTA01. The sequence goes on along the minus strand of JAITQI010000044.1, from coordinate 3,359 downwards.
TACCTCGGTGTGTATGCTGGCCGACAAGGAGGAGATCGGCTCAGAGGGCGTGACCGGGATGCGCAGCGCCGCCTTCGACACCTTTATTGCCGACCTGTGCGACGCACAGAACACGCCGTTGCGGGTGTGCTTTGAGAATTCGCTGTGCCTGTCGGCCGACGTGTGCAACGCTTTCGACCCCAACTTCCCCGAGGTGTCCGACAAGCGCAACAACGCCCGGCTGGGCTTCGGCGTGGGCCTGATGAAGTACACCGGCCGGGGCGGCAAGGGGGGATCCTCCGACGCCTCCGCCGAAACGGCGGCCAAGGTGCGGGGTCTGCTGGAGCGCAAAGGGGCCCGCTATCAGTTCGGCGAGCTGGGCAAAGTGGATCAGGGCGGCGGCGGGACGGTGGCCGTCTATATGGCCCAGCGGAACATCGAGGTGCTGGACGCGGGGGTGCCGGTGCTGTCCATGCACAGCCCCTTCGAGGTGGTGTCCAAGCTGGATGTGTATATGACGTATTTGGCGTGCTTGGCCGTGTACGAGGGGTAGACGACGACGAACAATTGACGATTGACAGTTGACAATTGCGGAGCCGCTACGCGGTAATTTTAAGAAGATAGAGACACTGGGTAGGAACAAAAAAACGTCCCCGCAAGGTGGGCCTTAAGGCGCGCCTTGCGGGGACGTTTTTTGTTTGGTGGGACGTTGCGTTTTTTTAACCTACGGGACGTCGGGGACCGTCCGCTACAGGATTGCGATGGCTTCGATTTCCACGCGGGCGTTTTTGGGGAGGGCGGCGACTTGGACGCAGGAGCGGGCGGGGGGCGCGTCGGGGAAAAAGGCGGCGTAGGCTTCGTTGGCGGCGGCGAAGTCGGCAAGGTCGGTGAGGAACACCGTGGTTTTGACGATGTGTTCCCTGTCGGCCCCGGCGGCTTGCAGGATGGCCCGGAGGTTGTCAAGGGCGTGGCGGACGGCCTTCTTGATGTCGTCGGTTTCCAGCAGGCCGGTTTGCATGTCGATGGGCAGCTGGCCCGAGGTGAAAATCAGCGACCCGGCGAGGATGCCTTGGGCGTATGGGCCGATAGCGCCGGGGGCTTTGTCGGTGGACAGCGTTTGTTTGGACATGGGGGAGCCTCCTTTTGGGATTTTCCCCAGCATATCAAAAAACAGCGCAAAACGCAACCTTGCCAAATCCCGCCGCGTAGGGTATACTGGTAGGCACAGAGTAGGAACAGGCGCGCGGCGGGGCAACCCGCACAGTGCCGGGCGGACGGGGAGTTGCCGCTCGGACGAATACAGACGGTCAGGACATCAGACCGTCCGTTGCGGTACCGGTTCCGCATCCCGCTGTCGCTGAAAAAAGAGAATCTCTCTTTTCGTTCGCCTTTTTGGAAAAGGCGGCGGTGCTGCGCGGCGGAAGGAGGGGTTTTTTGTATGAAAGGGTTTTGGCGGACTGAAGGGCTTTTTACCACCCGCCGGTTGGCGGTCATGGGTATGTTGGCGGCGCTGACCGTTGTGTTCGGCCTGTTCGACATCATGGTGGGCCCGACCAGCCGGGTCTTTAGCGTCCGGTATCTGCCCGGCGCGGTGGGGGCGGTTTTGTTCGGTCCGGTGGGCGGGGTGATGGTCGCCTTTGTGGGGGACTTCGCGGCCACGCTGGCCCGGGGGGACGGCTATCTGCCGGGCTATGCCCTGAGCGCCATGGCCCAGAGCTTTCTTTACGCGCTGTTTTTGTTCCGCCGCCCGCTGACGCTGCCCCGGGCGCTGTTGGCCCAGGCGGCGGTGTTTGTCGTCGTGGTCATGGGGTTGGGTTCCCTGTGGCAGATTCTTTACTACGGTCAGGCGGCGGGGGAAGCCCTGGCGTTGGAACGGATTGCGCGCAATTTGGCCCTCTACCCGGTTCACGCCTGGCTGGTGTATTCGCTGGGGCGGGAAACAATACGCATTGACAGGAAGAGGGCAGAAGGTAGAGACGGCGGGGGCGTAGAAATTAAGAATTAAGAATTAAAAATTGCGGAGCCGTTGCGCGGCGGATTTCAGTATCGTGCGCGGCACGATTCCGCCATTTTTCATTCGTTTGTCGTTCTTTGGGGGTGTGCGCGTGTCCGCGACTGTGTGGGACAAACCGATTCAATATCTCAAAGGCGTCGGAGAGACCCGCGCTCGGCTGTTTGAACGGCTGGGCGTTTTTTCGCTGGGGGATTTGCTGTGCCATTTCCCCCGGGACTATGAGGACAGGCGGGAAGCCCGTCTGATCGCCCACATGACGTCGGAGGTGCCCGCCTGTGTGACCGCTGTGGTGGCCGAACCGGTGCGCTACAACCGCATCCGGGCGGGGCTGGACATCGCCAAAACCCGGATCGTGGACGAGAGCGGCGTTCTCGGTCTGACGTTTTTCAACGCGCCCTACGTGAAAGACGCCCTGCGGGAAGGGGAAACCTATGTCTTTTTCGGCAAGCTGACCGAGGGCGTGGGGGAGATGCAAAACCCCGTCTTCGAGCCCATCGGCCGGGCCGGGCAGACCACCGGGCGGCTCCTGCCGGTGTATCGCCTGTGCGCCGGGTTGTCCCGGGGGCATGTCATCGCCGCCGTACGGCAGGCCCTTCGGGAGACCGAGGGGGAGATGAACGACGTTCTCCCCGATAGCCTGCGAGGGCAGTATCAGTTGGCCCACAGCCGGTTTGCCTATGAGAAGATCCATTTCCCCCAGGATTTTGAGGAGGCGGAGACCGCCCGGCGGCGACTGGTATTCGAGGAACTACTGGTGTTGTCCCTGGGCCTCAAGCAACTGCGGGGGCATACCGCCCGACTGCCGGGGCAGGCGCTTCCCCCCGCCGGGCTGGACGACCTGTGGGCCGCGCTGCCCTACGCGCCCACGGGGGCGCAGCGGCGGGTCATCGCGGAGGCGTTGGGGGATATGGCCTCGGGGGCGCCCATGAACCGCCTTGTCCAGGGGGACGTTGGCTCGGGCAAGACGCTGGTGGCGGCGGCCTGCGCCGTGTCGGCCCTGCGGGGCGGCGTGCAGGCGGCGCTCATGGCCCCCACCGAGCTGTTGGCCGAACAGCATTTCGAGACGCTGGCCCCCCTGTTTGCTCGGCTGGGTCTGACGACGCATCTGCTCACCGGGGGGACGGCCGCCAAACAAAAAAGAGCCGTCCACGAGTTGCTGGCGAGCGGCGCGCCCATGTTGGCCGTGGGCACTCACGCCCTGCTGTCCGACCGGACGCGGTTCGGGCGGCTGGGGCTGGTTATCGCCGACGAACAGCACCGCTTCGGCGTGGCCCAGCGGGCCGCCCTGCTGGCCAAGGGGGAGACCCCCCACCTGCTGACCATGTCGGCCACCCCCATCCCCCGCACCCTGGCCCTCATCGTCTAC
>JAITQI010000023.1 GCA_031289065.1 Oscillospiraceae bacterium | reverse complement strand
CCCCCCGGCCGATTTGCAGGTCGTTGCCGCTCAGGAACAGCGCCTGCCCGCCCAACTGGTACATGCCGGTCTCGAAGGACACCCGAGTGCGGGTGGAGGCCTTCTGGAAAATCATGGCCAGGGTTTTCCCGGCGAGAACCCGATGTTCCCTGCCGTGCTTGAGGTTGTACTTCATTTGGTCTGCCAGGTCAAGCACCCGGAAGATGTCCTCCCGAGTCAGGTCGAGCAGCTTGGTGAGGTCTTTTGTCATGGCAAAGGCTCCTTATGACAATTGACAATTGACGGTTGACAATTGACAATTGTGGTCGCCGCCGCCGCGGCGCGCCGCTGTGCGGCGAATTAAAAATTACGGGTTGGTTGGCGTCTTGATTGTCAATTGTCCATCGTCAATTGTCAATTGTATTGACACGCAGTGTGTTTTCAAAGATCGTCAGGCCTGCCTCGATGTCTTGTTCGCCGATGACGAGGGGGGGGAGGAAGCGGAGGGCGTCGGAGCCGGCGGTGAGGCTGACCAGGCCGGCGGCCAAGAGTTTGGCGTTCCAGTCCCGGGGGGCGGCGCCCACCAGCTTGATGCCGATCATCAGCCCCATGCCCCGGGTACCGGCCACCTGGGGCAGGCCCATCCCCTCCACACGGGCGCGGATGAGGGCTCCCTTTTCGGCGACGGCGGGGAGGGCTTCGGCGAGAATATCGAGGGTGGCCAGGGCGGCGGCGCAGCACAGGGGCGTTCCGCCGAAGGTGGTGGCGTGGTCGCCGGGGCCCAACGCGCCGCGCAGCTTCTCAGAAACAAGAAAGCCTCCCAGGGGCAGCCCGCCCGCGATGCCCTTGGCGAAGGTCACGATGTCGGGGGCGACCCCCATGGCCTGGTGGGCAAACCAGTGGCCGGTGCGGCCGATGCCGGTCTGCACCTCGTCGGCGATGAACACCCAATCCCGCTCCCGGCACAGGGCCTCCACCTGCCGTACATACTCCGGGTCGAGGGGCAGGACGCCCCCCTCTCCCTGCACCGGCTCCAGCATGACGGCGCACACCGACCCGTCCAGCTGGCGGATGGCCGCGATGTCCCCGGGGGGAACGTGTTGGAATCCGGCGGGCAGGGGGTGGAAATGCCTGTGGAACTGGGCTTGGCCGGTGGCGGACAGTGTGGCCAGGGTGCGGCCGTGGAAGGAGCCCTCCAGGGTCACCACCACGGCGCGGCCCACGCCGTATTTGTCGCTGGAATATTTGCGGGCGGCCTTGATGGCGCCCTCGTTGGCCTCGGCCCCGGAGTTGGCGAAAAACGCGCCGCTCATGCCGGACAGGGCGCACAGCCGTTCGGCCAGCACCATGCCCGGCTCCGAGTAGTAGAGGTTGGACACGTGGGCCAGCCGCCCGGCCTGCTCGGCGATGGCGGCCACCCACCGGGGATGGGCGTGCCCCACGGAGCAGACGCCGATACCCGAGGCGAAATCGATGTACTCCTTGCCCTCCACGTCGTAGAGGCGGCAGCCCTGCCCCCGGATGAAGGCCACGGGATACCGGGCGTAGGTGGGCAGGACATGGGCGTCAAACCGGGTTTGCAAATCTTGAAAACTCATCAAAGAACTCCTTTCTCACATATGAGAATGAATCTGACAGTATGCCGCGCAACTATTCCACTGTTGTCAGCCGTACATTCTCAGCGCCTTTTTATTACTGTATCATGGTGCCGATGCCTTTCTTGGAAAGCATTTCGATGAGAATGGAGTGAGGAATGCGGCCATCCACGATGTGGGCGCGGCGCACGCCCTGGCGCACCGCCTCGACGCAGCAGTCCACCTTGGGGATCATGCCACCGCTAATGACCCCCTCTTTGACGAGGCGGGGCACTTCGGGCAGCGTGACCCTGGGGAACAGCGTGTTCTCGTCCTTGGGGTCGCGCATGAGGCCGCGCACGTCGGTCAGCAGGATGAGTTTTTCGGCCCCCAGGGCGACGGCCAGCTTGGCGGCGGCGGTGTCGGCGTTGATGTTGAACACCTGCCCCGGTTCCTCGCCGCAGGCCACGGTGGACACCACCGGGATATAGCCCCCGGCCAGGGCGTGGGTGATCGGCTCGGCGCTGACGGTCACGAGGTCCCCCACCAGCCCCAAATCCTTGCCGCCGGAGCGTTTCCGGGCGATCATCATGCGCCCGTCCAGGCCGGACAGGCTGAGGGCGCGGCCCCCCTGCTCGCCGATGAGCTGGGCCAGCTGTTTGCCCACCCGGCCGCACAGCACCATCTGCACCACGTCCATGGTCTCCTCGTCGGTGTACCGCAGGCCGTCCACGAAGGTGGGCTGTTTGCCCAGACGGGTGAGGAGGTCGTTGATTTCCGGCCCGCCGCCGTGAACCACCACCACCCGGATGCCCGCCAGGGACAGCAATACGATGTCGCTGATGACCGCACGGCGCAGCTCGTCGGACTGCATGGCCCCGCCGCCGTACTTGACGACCATGGTTTTGCCGTGGAATTTTTGGATATAGGGTAGCGCCTCAGAGAGAATCTGTGCGCGGTCGATATTGGTTAGCATTGGCAAGCACCTCTATAGAGGACAGAGGAGAGAGGACAGAGAACAGAGACGTGGGGGTGTTTGCGGGCTTGCCTTTGGCAAACCTGGCGTTCTGTCCTCTGTCCTCTGTCTTCATGTCCTGTAGTCGCCGTTGATTTTTACGTAGTCGTAGGTCAGGTCGCAGCCGTAGGCGTCGGCGGTGTGCGGGCCGTCGTTCAGGTCGGCTTCGATGAGAATCTCGTCCTGGGAGAGGATTTCTTTGGCGAGAATTTCATCGAAGGGGAGTCCTTGGCCATTCTCACAAACGGGAACTCTTCCGACAGAGGAGGAAAAGGCGATGGAAACCTTCTCCGGCTTGAGGGGTAGCCCAGCGTAGCCCAGCGCGCACAGGACGCGGCCCCAGTTGGCGTCGGCCCCGAACATGGCCGCCTTGACCAGGGAGGAGGCGATGACCGACTTGGCCAGCCCCTCGGCGATGTCCTCGGAGAGGGCGCCCCGCACCCGGCAGACGATCAGCCGGGTGGCCCCCTCGCCGTCCCGGGCGATGGCCCGGGCCAGGGTCAGGTTGACCTCGTCCAGGGCGCGCAGGAAGACGTTAAAGTCCTCTCCCCGCGCCAGGATGGGGGTGTTGCCCGCGCCGCCGGAGGCCAGAATAGCGGCCATGTCGTTGGTGGAGGTGTCCCCGTCCAC
>JAITQI010000015.1 GCA_031289065.1 Oscillospiraceae bacterium | reverse complement strand
CTTCCCCGACTTCGGACGGGTGATCCCCTTCGGCACCGGCACCTCGATCATGTACAACTACCTGGACTACCAACTGCGCAACGACACCGACACGACCTTCCAAATTCGGGTCTGGGTGGACGGCGCTCACCTGCGGGGGGCGCTGCGGGCGGACAAATCCCTGCCCTTGTCCTATCACATCCGGGAGAGCGACGCCCGTTTTGTGCGGACGGAGGCGGGCTGGTACCGGGAAAACGCCGTCTGGCGGGACACGGTGGACAAGGCGACCGGGACGGTGACGGCGACGGAATTGGTCAAGCGCAGCCACGCCTTGGTGATGTATGATGAGAAGTATATTGTGTCGGAAGGACGGGAAACGGTTGAAAATTAAAAATTAAGAATGAAGAATGAAAAATTATGGAGCCGCTGCGCGGCGGATTTAATGTTCGATCATTGGGCGCAACGCGATTCCGCCATTTTTAATTCTTCAGTTTTAATTTTTCATTCGTTATTTAGGGGTTGCATTCATGGACAAGTGGGAATACAAAACGCTGCATTTTGAGACGAAGGGCTTTACGGGAGGCGTCCTCAACGCCGAGGAGGTCACCGAACGGCTGAACGGTTGGGGCGCGCAGGGCTGGGAGGTTGTGTCCGCCTTTGACACCAACCAGGCCTACGGCGCGTCGCGGTTTGTCTTTGTGCTGCTGAAAAGAAAGCTGGAGGCGTGATGTTTTACTATTTGCAGGGCAAAATCGCCCACAAGGAGCCGCATCTGGCCGTCGTGGACGTGGCGGGGGCAGGGTATGCCTGCCATACCAGCCTGACCACGCTGTCTGGGCTGGACGTGGGCCGGGAGGCCCGGCTGTACACCTATCTGCATGTGCGAGAGGGCATTTTTGAGCTGTACGGGTTCGCCACCCAGGAGGAGCTGTCGGCCTTCAAGATGCTGTTGGGCATTTCGGGGGTGGGGCCTCGGGCGGCGCTGGCCATCCTGTCGGTGACCACGCCGGAACGGTTGGCGCTGTCGGTGCTGTCGGGCGACGAGAAGGCGCTGACCGCCGCGGCCGGGGTGGGCAAGAAGCTGGCCCAGCGCGTGGTGCTGGAGCTCAAGGACAAGATGGGCAAACAGCTGGGGGCCTCCCTTGCCGGGGATTGGGCCGGGGGCGGCGGCGACCTGCCCCGGGAGATGGGCAAGCTGGACGAGGCCCGGGCGGCGCTGGGCGTGCTGGGCTACGCGCCTGCCGAGGCGGCCTATGCCCTCAAGGGCGTGGACACCGACGCGCTGACGGTGGAGCAGATCATCCGGGCGGCGCTGAAAAATATGGTCAGGGCGTAGCGGTTGTGTGTAAAATGCCGCGTGCGGACTTGGCGTCGGCGAAAAACATTCGTGGTATTTTCGCAACGCCCTTGTCAGAGCGAACTATAAGCCACAAAAGCGGGATGGCCGCCACGCAAAGCTATCTTGACCGCTTCTTCGGCCAGCTGCTGTTCGGGGAACAGAACGCATTGCGAAATAGAAGTTTGCACGTTGCGGAGGGGAATCTTCCATGAATGACACGATAATATCGTGTGCGGGTATTTATGACACGTTGAAAATTGTGTGAACGAGTGAATTATCTATCACAATGTTGTAAGGAGAGAAGCCCATGGGTATCCAATTTGACGATATGAACGACGAGGAGCGGTTGGTGACGCCCGCGGCTTCGCTGGACGACGAGGCCGAGGCCACGCTGCGTCCCCGGACGCTCCGAGACTATATCGGCCAGGAGAAGGCGCGGGACAGCCTGTCCATCTTCATCGAGGCGGCCCGGGGGCGGAAGGAGCCGTTGGATCACGCGCTGCTGTACGGCCCGCCGGGGCTGGGCAAGACCACCCTGGCCGGGGTCATCGCCCACGAGATGGGGGTCAACATCCGGGTGACCTCCGGCCCGGCCATCGAAAAGGCGGGCGATCTGGCCGCGCTGCTGACCAACCTCAACGAGCACGACATCCTCTTTGTGGACGAAATCCACCGGCTCAACCGGGCGGTGGAGGAGGTGCTGTACCCGGCGATGGAGGACTACGCCGTGGACATCATCCTGGGCAAGGGGCCGTCGGCCCGCTCCATCCGGCTGGATTTGCCCCGGTTCACCCTCATCGGAGCCACCACCCGGGCCGGGCAGCTCACCGCGCCGCTGCGGGATCGGTTCGGGGTTGTCCTGCGGCTGGAGCTGTACACGCCAGAGGAGCTGACCCGCATCGTCACCCGGAGCGCCTCCATTTTGGATATCGCCATCGAGGGGGACGGGGCCGCCGAGATCGCCCGCCGCTCCCGGGGGACGCCCCGTATCGCCAACCGCATTCTAAAACGGGTGCGGGACTATGCCCAGGTGCGGGCCGAGGGGGTTATCACCGCCCCGGTGGCCGACCAGGCGCTGGGGATGCTGGAGATCGACGGCCTGGGGCTGGACGCCATCGACCGCCGGATGCTCCGCTCTATCATCGACAACTTTACCGGCGGCCCGGTGGGGCTGGACACGCTGGCGGCCACCATCGGGGAGGAATCCATCACGCTCGAGGACGTTTACGAGCCCTTCCTGCTGCAAATCGGGTTTCTCAACCGCACCCCCCGAGGGCGCTGCGTCACCCGCCGGGCCTATGAGCATTTGGGGCTGACGTACGACGACGGACAGACAATTGACAACGGACAACTGACGATCAATTGACAATGGGGGGACGGCGTTGTTGGTTGCGGTGCGGGATTTTTGAAAAAGAAAAGGCAGGCCCCGGTGGGGCCGCCTTTTTTTTGTTTGTCTGGGGCTCGATTTTTAATAGAGGCCGTGGGCTTCGTTGACGCCGAGGACGAAGAGGATGCCTTTGCCCTCTTCGTCGATGTGCAATTGGGTGCGGATGGCCTGGGCGATCCCGTCGGTGAGGTCTCGGGACGCGAGGATCATGACCATTTCCCTCTCCGGCTCGATGGGCATGGAGAACACCGTGTCGATCTCATGGATCCCGGAGCCGCGGGCGTTGATGATGGTGCCGCCCCGGGCCCCCGCCGACACCGCCGCGTCCACGACGTTTTCGGCCAGCCCCTTTTCCACAATGGTAAAAATCGCGTTGTACATAGCCTCGTTTTGCGCCTCCTGATGCTCCAAATCCACGTGGGTGAGGTTGCGTATGCCCAGAATGTCCTTGACCGGGACGGAAAAACAAATGCCACTGTTGCGCTTGTGGAAGGACATCTCCCGGGCGAGGAAGAGCATGGCCTCCCGGGCCGAGGTGTGTTCGGTGAGCATGAGGACGATCTCCCGGCGCACGTCGGTCATTTCCAAAAAATCCAGCAGTTTACTGCGGTGGGCCGTGCCCCGGCCGACACAGATGGTGCCGCCGTGCACCCCGTGCCGTTTGGCCAGGCCGAGGATGTGGGTGCCGCCGCCGCGATTGACGACGCAGCAAACCAAGTCAAACTGTTTCATGGTTGTCTGTCCTCTTCCGTGAGCGGAATTTGAAAATCAAGCCCAGAATTTGCAGGGTGACGATGGGCATCATGGCCACCATGGCCACCATGCCGAAGGCGTCCCGCAGGACATCCGCCCCGGCGACGGCGTCGGCGACGCCCTGGGAGAAGGCGAGGATGAAGGTGGCGGTCATGGGGCCGGAGGCGACGCCCCCCGAGTCAAAGGCGATGCCCACAAAAAGCTTCGGGGTGACAAAGGACAGGAGGATCGCCAGGGCGAAGCCGGGCAGCAGATAGTGCCACAGCTGTATGCCCGGCACCACGACGCGCAGGATGGACAAGCCCACGGCGGCGGCCACGCCCAGACACAAAGCCCCCAGCACCACCCGACGGGGCACGTAACCGGCGGTGACCTCATCGATCTGGCGGGTGAGCACGTGAACGGCCGGTTCGGCCATGATGGTCACCAGGCCCAGGGCCGCGCCCAGGGTCACCGCCCAGCCGGCACCCAGCTCGACGACCCGCCGCCCCAGTTCGACGCCGATGTCCATAAAGCCGACGTTGACGCCCAGCAGGAAGACGGACAGACCCAAGCAGGTGTAGGCCAAGCCCACCAGGATGCGGCGGCGGCGGCGCTTGGCGAAACGGAAGGCGAAAAGCTGGAAGGCCAAAAAGATGACCGCGATGGGCAGGATGGCCACCAGGGCGTCCTGGGCGACATGGCCCATGAGCGCCCGCATCCCGAGGGTCTTCGCCGCGGGCAGTACGCCGGACAGTTCGGGCCGCCCGGCCAGCAGGCCCATGAGCAGGACACTGAGGACGGCCCCCGCCGAGGCGACGCCCACCAGGCCGAAGCTGTCCTTTTCCGAGGCCTTGCTGTCCCGTTTCATGGCGGACACGCCCAGGGCCATGGACAGGATGAAGGGGACGGTCAGCGCCCCGGTGGTCGCCCCCGACGCGTCGAAGGCGATGGCCAAAAAGGCGGGCGGGGAAAACAGCGCCAGGGCGAAGATGATCAGGTACAGGACGGTGAGCATTTTGTACAGGGGGAAGTTGTACACGATGCGGATGTGCCCGGCCACCAGCATGACGGCGATGCCGAGGGAGACCACTATGAGCAACGCCGTCTGGCCGATCCGCTGCGAGGTGACCCCGGCCACTTGGGCGGCCAGGATTTGCAGGTCGGGTTCGGCTACGCAGATGAAGAAGCCCACCACAAAGCCCCCGGCGGCCAGCACCCAGAGCTTGTTTTTCCGGGTCAGAAAGGAGCCGATGTCGGTGCCCAAGGGGGCGATGCCGAGATCCACGCCGAACAGGAACAGAGACAGCCCCACGACCACCAGCAGCGCGCCCAGCAAAAACCGCCCGACGGTCGCGCCAGGCAGCGGCGTACCGGCCAGAAACAGGCACAGCTGCGCCAACAGCACAAGACCGGTCAGGGGCAGCACCGCAATAAGGACTTCTTTGGCTTTTGTTCCCAGCGCGTTCATCGGACACTCCCTTCGACGAACAATTGACGATTGACAATGGACAATTGGGGGTCGGTGGTGGTCTTTTTTTACTTTTTTGTTGTTTTTTGTGTTAGGAAGTCGGTTAGCCAGGGGCCTATGTCAGGGCGGGCGAGGGCGAAGTCGATGTTGGCTTCCAGGTAGCCGGTGAGGCAGCCGGTGTCGTACCGGCGGCCCTCAAAGTCGAGGGCCAGGACGCGCTCCTCCTTGCACAGCAGGTTGATGGCGTCGGTGAGCTGGATTTCGCCGCCGTGGCCGGGGGGGAGGGTTTCCAACAGGGCGAAGATCCGGGGGGTGAGCACATACCGCCCCAGGATGGCGAACAGGGAAAACACCTGGTCGGGGGTTGGCTTTTCCACCAGCTGTTTGACCTCGTACAGCCGGTCGGCCGCCGGAACCACCTGGAGGGAACAATATTTGGAGATGAGTTCCCGGGCCACCCGCTGAACGCCCACCACCGACGCGCCGGTTTCCGAGGCGGTTTTGACCAGCTGGGCGGTCACGGGGGTTTGGCTTTTCATCAGGTCGTCCCCCAGGAGGACGGCGAAGGGCTCGTCGCCCACGAACCGCCGGGCGCACCAGATGGCGTGGCCCAGGCCCCGGGCCTCCTGCTGACGGATGAAGTGGACGTTGGCCAGGCGGGACACGTCCCGGGCCAGCAGCAGTTCCCGCTCCTTCCCGGTCTTTATCAGGGCGTCTTCCAGTTCGGGGGAGCGGTCGAAGTAGTCCTCCATGGCCGATTTGCCTCGGTTGGTGATGATGAGGATGTCCTCAATCCCGGCGGCTACGATCTCTTCGATGTTGTACTGGATGATGGGTTTGTCCACCACCGGGAGCATTTCCTTGGGGATGGTCTTGGTGGCGGGGAGCATCCGTGTGCCCCAACCGGCGGCGGGGATGACCGCTTTTTTGATCTTCATACGGGTTCCTTCTTGGCGGTCAATTCGTCCGTGAATTTTCCGGGGAACAGCTGGCGGAAGTAGGGGATGCGGGGCAGGGCGTACAGCAGGGGCAGCCCTAAGGCGTAACAGACCGCCGCCTCGCCCAGGCCCACCGTGGCGATATTGAAGGGCAACAGCGCCCAGAGCGACTGCCCGGGCTCCGACTCATAGAAGAAGGTCAGCAGCGAGCCGACGATCACGGCGTTGAAGACGATGACCGGCAGCGGGGTCAGCGGGCGGCTCTTGATGCGGGTCACGACCAGGACGGCCAGCAGCGTGGCCAGGGGGCCCAGCAGGATGTCCGGCAAACCGACGGGGCTGAACAGGTTGGACAGCAGGCAGCCGACGAACAGCCCCCAAACGGTGGACGGCGCGTAAAACGGCAACAGACACAGCGCCTCGGCGAAGCGGAACTGGATGGGGCCGTAGCTGAGCGGGGCGAAGGAAATTGTCAGGGCGACATACATCGCGCCCACGATGGCGGAAAGGGCGATCTGCCGCGCCCGGTCGCGGGATGTGTTTTTCATGGAACAAGGGCCCCCTTCAGAGGTTGGATGTTAGCGGGGAGCGGGTGGCGGTTGCGGTTCCCCGCGCCTATTGTACCACAGAATTTTTGCGTTTACAATCATGGAAACGGCAGGGGTACCGCGGACGTCCTCCGGCGGACAGGCAAGGCGTTGGGGATGGCGCCGCCGCCTATTCTTTATTTGACGTCTCCTAAAAAATCCACGATTTTAATCCAGGCCTTCTTCGTGTTTTGAAAATCCGTATAATGCTCTTCCACGTGGGCGTCAAAAAAATCAAGCTCGCCCAATATATCATTGAACCTGTCGTTCCCGAAGTAGCCGCACACGCTGGGCAGTACACTCGACAGGCTTTCTTTGATTCTCCGTATGCCGGCTTCGTAATTTTCCCTGTCCGTTATGTATAGTAAGAGGGGCTTATATCGTATCCAGCCCAACGCGGCCTGCAAAAACCGTTTCGCGATTACGATGGACTCCTGGGCGTTCATGGCTTTTAATTTGTTGGGAAGCACGCCAAGCAATAGGTTCTGGTAGGTCGAAAACCCGTCGTGGAAGGTATAGCAGGGAATTTTCCGTATTGTGCATTCGCTGAGGCAGGTGCTTAAAAAGGTGTCCTCGCCTCTCGCCCCGGGGGGATTGTAAAAGGGAAAGAGCTTGTCGGTGTCTTTCAGGTTGAAGCCCAAGTTCGCGCCGGAAACAAACTTCATGCCGTTCCTTTCCTTGACGACCTCAACCTTTTTGCTTTCAATGATATCAAGTTCCGCGTAAGTTACGCCGCCGTTCAGCATTTTCGCTTTTATCGACGTCCAATTGATAATATCATTGCTGATCGCCTCCACAAAGACCTTGAATTCGTCCTCGGAAAGCCTGTCGTTAAATTCCAAATACGGGATGGGGGAAATATAGCCGCAATGGTGCCCGTGGGTCATATCGCAATGCTTCAGGTTGGCGATGTGAGTCGATAAAACTTCCTGCCCCTTCCAGACAATGCTGCCGCTTACCCGTATCGTCGCGATGGGATACTCGTCGTCGTCAAGGAATATAAGGTAATCCATCTTGTGCTTCAACGCGAAATACAAAACGGCGTTTCTTTTCATGGCGTAGCCTTCGCCGAAGATCAGCTCGGATTCCGCCCACGTAATAACCTTGTTTTTAAGCAGATATTGCGTCTCTGTTTCTATGGAGGAGTCGCCTATGTAATAGGCGGAATCGACCGTATCAAGGATTTCCTCGTCCGAGATGTTGTAATCGCTCACTTTCGTGCTTTTATAGGCCAAATCATAGGCGACAAAAAGGTGGAGCGCACATCTCTTGCCGTCTACAAGGCCCGACTCGTTCCAATTGGTTACATATGTTTTGGCGACATGCTTGAAATTCTTGCGGCCGGTTACAAACCCGACGCCGACGTTTATCTTTTCCTTCTTGCTTGTCACAACACTTCGCCCGCTTCCCACGCCGCCCAATGGGTGGAAGCGTCTCAAATAAAATTTTAAAGAAAAAAGTTTTTTTAAGCATATCATTAAAGCGGAACCTTGTCAAATTCGTGGCGGGCGCGCAGCAAGGCAAAGCGGTCTGCCAAAAATTGAGGCTTCCCTTCGGGGGGCGGGTGAGGTATACTTAATATATATAGTATCTTATCTTGAGGTGCCTTTGGGCGAGAAGACGCAAGGAGTGAGGTTTGTATGACCGTACATAGAACCGGACGATACAGCGTAGCGGTGTTTGTCAAACCGGATGAGTTGGCGCGGGAAGGGCAGGAACCGGACGCGGTGGACAACGAATGGACGCGGCGGCTGGCCGCCGGGGCGCTGGACAGCCGCGGCTTGCGGGCCGGGGGGCGCATGGAGATCGAGGCCTTTACCGGCCGGGGCGGGCTGATTGTGTTCGCCGCGCTGTATCCGGAGAGCCAATGGGAGTCGCTGTTTTACGCCCTGGACGGCATTGAGGAGGCCATCGCCATGGCGGTTCGCCTGGAGCCCCTCGCGCCGCTGAGCAGCAGCTTGTATTACATAGACGGGGCCTACGTGCTCTCCCTGTCCGCGCCGCCGGAGGCGCTGATCCGGCTGGGCTATCTGGCCGGGGAATTCGGCCGCCGTCTCTACCGCCCGGCCGCCTATGTCCGTTTTTTGCGGGAACACGGCAAGACCGTCCTGCAGGGCGCGGCGGTGCCGAGCTTGGCCGCGGCGGCGGGGGGGACGTGAGCGCGCCCCCAGAAAACGCGGTTCACGAGGTCTTCATGGGGCGGGCGCTGGCGTTGGCCGAGCGGGCGGCGGCGGCGGGCGAGGTGCCGGTGGGCTGTGTGGTGACCCGGGGGGGCGTGGTGGTGGGGCAGGGGTTCAACCGGCGGGAAACCGAGCGCCGGGCGCTGGCCCACGCCGAGCTGCTGGCCATCGACGAGGCCTGCCGGGCGCTGCACGGCTGGCGGCTGCACGGCTGCGACCTGTATGTGACGCTGGAGCCGTGCCCCATGTGCGCCGGGGCGATTTTGAACGCCCGGCTGGCCCGGGTGTTTTTCGGCGCGGCCGACCCCACAGCGGGGGCGATGGGCAGCCGGTTTGACCTGTTCGCTCTGGGGTTCAACCACCGGCCCGAGGCCCAGGGCGGCCTGCTGGCCGACCGGTCGGCGGCGCTTCTCTCCGCCTTTTTCGCCGCCAGAAGGAAGCGGGGCGGGTCGCCCTGAGACGGATTTCGGGACACAAAACGTAACTGCGCGGTAAACCGCACGGGGTG
>JAITQI010000127.1 GCA_031289065.1 Oscillospiraceae bacterium | reverse complement strand
GCATTCTCCAGTTGCCTTTATCGTCAACTGATGGCCAGGGTTTCCGGTTTGGGATAGATGATGTCAAAGGTGTCCGCCGTGATGGATTTGATGATTTGCGGGGAAGAGGGCGGGCCGCCGTTGATCTCTGTGTTGAGGGAGGCGATGGCGTACACTTCCTCCAAACCGGAGAGAAGGGCGCCGAACGCCGCGTAAGAGCCGTCCAAGAAGGAGGCGTCCCCCGCGCAGATGAAGAACTGACTGCCGGCGGTATTGTAACCCAACTCGGGTTGCGCGGAAGTGCCGCCTTGCCGCGCCATGGAGATGACGCCGGGCAAATGGGAAATGTCGTTGTCGGTAAAACCGTTGACCGCGAATTCGCCGGTGATGGCATAACCGGGGCCGCCCGAACCGGAGCCCAACGGATCGCCGCCCTGAATCATAAAGTCAATCGCCACGCGGTGGAAGTCGAGGCCATCATAAAAGCCGTCTTTGACCAGAGAGAGGAAATTGTTGACCGTGTTGGGCGCTTTGTCGGGGAAAAGGACGAGGACGATCTTCTGACCGTTTTCCATTTCAATGGTGACCTGGGGATTGGGCTGCCCATCCTCCCGATTCAGCGGCGGCTGCGTAATTTGGGGGACCGAGCCGGTATCGATTGGAGGCACTGACGCCACGGGGGGAGTCGGCGTGGGTGTGGGGGTGGGCGTAGACGTCGCCGCGGGCTGTCCGCCGCAGCCCGCAAAGGTCAGCAGCCCCGCGCCCAGCGTCACGGCCAGCAGCCGGGATACCACGCGGTGAAACGGTGTCTTCATCTGTTTCGCTCCTTTAACTGTTTTTCCAAATCGCGCTTAGTGGAACGCGTCTCTTCGGCGGCCCGCTTGTCGTAGAGCTTTTTGCCCTTGCACAGGGCGATTTCCAGCTTGACATGAGGGCCTTTGAAATACAGCACGGTGGGAATCAAGGCAAACCCGTCCTGCTGGACGCGGCCGTACAACCGCGCAATTTCCCGCTTGTGCATGAGCAGTCGGCGGGGACGCATGGGTTCCTTGTTGAAAATGTTCCCCTGCTCATACGGGCTGACGTGCATCCCATGCACGAATAGCTCGCCGTTTTTGACCGCGCAAAAAGAGTCCTTCAGGTTGACTGTGCCCCGTCGGATGGATTTGACCTCGGTACCGGCCAACTCGATGCCCGCCTCATAGCGTTCCTCAATGAAATAATCGTGTCGGGCCTTGCGGTTTTCCGCCACCAGTTTACGTCCCTCGGCCATGCCCTACTCCTCCGAAAACAGCCGAACAGCAACCCGAAAACAATCGGCTGGCTCGGCCAAACCCCGCGTCGCGTAAACGCCGCCCATACCGTAGGGCGGTAGGGCGGCGACGTCTGCCAAGCGTCTTATACCGACGCGGATTTCAGCTTGGCGGCCAAACGGCTCTTGCGGCGGGCGGCGGTATTCTTGTGCAGAATGCCCTGGGCCACGGCGCGGTCGAGATCCCGTTGCACAGAACGGAAAACCTCGCCGGCAACCTCGGGTTCGCCCTCCGCGATGACGGCGCGTGCCTTCTTTATGGACGTCTTGAGACTGGATTTGACCATACGGTTGACAGCCGTTTTGGTCTCGGTGACTTTCACTCTCTTCTTGGCGGACTTGATATTCGGCAAGTCGGCCACCTCCCCGCGTGAATCTCACGGCTGACATGCAACCGCATTTATAGAGTATAGCAGAAGATTTCAAAAATTGCAAGAAAAAATTTTGAAGGTTCGACAACCCCAGCGCGGCGCCTGACGAACAAACAAACGGGGCGCGGCATCTGCGAGCCGCGCCCCGTTTCCAGACGGATCGTTATGTCAGCTTCTGTCCCTCGACTTGAAGAGCAGGGCGGCCAACAGGGCGAAAAAGACGGCGGCGGCGATGCCCCCCGCGGTGCCGGTCAGGCCGCCGGTGAAGGCGCCCAGCCAGCCTTTTTCGTCCACCGCCGTTTTGACCCCCTCGGCCAAGGCATGGCCAAAGCCGGTCAGAGGCACGCTGGCCCCCGCGCCGGCCCAGTCGGCCAGCGGTTCATACAGCCCCACGGCGCTCAATAAAACACCGGCCAGCACAAACGCCACCAAAATGCGGGCTGGGGTCATCTTGGTTTTGTCCACGAGCAGCTGTCCGACGACGCACAGCGCCCCGCCTAGCAGAAACGCTTTGAGGTAAATCACGTTCTCATCCTCCCTTCCTCGTATGATCACCGGGAAAACGCCGCGAGATGGCAGATCGACGGAATGGATTCCCCCTGTGCGCTGGACACCGGGGACAGCAACGCCCCGGTGCCGCAGAAGAGGACGCGGTTCCACGCGCCATGCCGAAGACCGTCCAAAATGTGCCCGCACAGCACAAGAGCCCCGCAGGCGCAGCCGGACCCCCCCGCGTGGACATCCTGTTTCTCCCGGTCGTAAATCAGCAGCCCGCAGTCGGTGTAACGGGGGCCGAGATCCACCCCGTCCCGGGCGAACAGATCCCGGAGCAAGTCCGCTCCCAGCGTCCCCAGGTCGCCGGTGACGATTAGGTCGAAATCGGCGGGACCCATGCCGGTATCGGCAAAAAAACCGGACAGGGTGTCGTGGGCGGCCGGGGCCATGGCCGCGCCCATGTTGGCGGGATCTTTGATCCCGGCGTCTACAATCCGGCCGACAGCGGCATGGGTGAGATAGGGGCCGGGCCCCGTCTCCGAGAGGATCATCGCCGCCGCGCCGGTCACCGTCCATTGGGCGGTGGGGGTGCGCTGGCCGCCGTACTCCAGCGGCATACGGTACTGCCGTTCGGCGGAACAAAAGTGAGAGGAGACCAAGGCGGCGGCGCGCCCGGCGAACCCACCGTCAATCGCCATGGCGCACAGCGTCAGGCCTTCGGCCATGGTGGAACAGGCGCCGTACAGGCCGAAAAACGGCCGTTCGCAGTCCCGCAGGCCAAAGGTGGTGCCGATGCACTGGTTGAGAAGATCCCCGGCGAAGATGAGCTCCAGCGCCTCCACCCCAAGCCCCGCCTTGACCGCCGCCCGGGACAGCGCCTCCGTTTGCATACGGCTCTCGGACTTTTCCCAGGTGGTTTCGCCGAAGGTGGTGTCCTCGTTCAGGTAATCAACGGTGCCGCCCAGCGGGCCTTCCCCCTCTTTTTTGCCCGCCACCGTCCCCGTCCCCGCCACGCTCGGCGCGTGGGCAAACACCATAGACCTCGCCCCCAACCGCTTCTCAGACATAAAAAACATCCTCCCCCAACAATTTTTACAACACGTTGCCCTTAGTATGAAACAGGGAAAGGCGTTTTATACGCTTCCCCGACAAAAACCGCAACAGACGTCCCCACAAAAAGAGGACGCTTCCGGCGTTAGCCGGAAGCGTCCTCTTAAAGGTCTGTCCGCTGAACTCAGTACATGTCCATGCCGCCGCCCATGCCGCCGGGGGCGGGAGGTGGGTTAGGCTCTTTCTTGTCGGTCACAAGGCTCTCGGTGGTCAACAGCATGGCCGCGATGGAAGAGGCGTTTTCCAGGGCCGAACGGGTGACCTTGGTGGGATCAACGATACCGGCCGCCACCATGTCGCCGTAGGTCTCGTTGACCACATTGAAGCCCCAGCCGGTTTTGCCGGACTCCTTGACCTTCTCCAGAATCACCGAGCCCTCCAGGCCGGCGTTGATGGCGATTTGGCGCATGGGCTCGCTCAGGGCGTTGACCACGGCCTGCACGCCGGTCTTCTCGTCGCCGGTGGTGGTGGCCAGCAGCTTGCTCACGGCGGGGATGGCGTTGACAAACACCGTGCCGCCGCCGGCCACGACGCCTTCTTCCACCGCGGCGCGGGTGGCGTTGAGAGCGTCCTCGATGCGCAGTTTCTTTTCCTTCATCTCGATCTCGGTGGCCGCGCCCACCTTGATGACCGCCACGCCGCCGGATAGCTTGGCCAGGCGCTCTTGCAACTTCTCCCGGTCGAAGTCGGAGGTGGTGTTCTCGATCTGGGCCCGGATTTGGGCCACGCGGTTTTTGATCTCCTGGGCTTGGCCCGCGCCGTCAACGATGGTGGTGTTTTCCTTTTCCACCTTGACCTGATGGGCGTGGCCCAGCTGGCTGATCTGGGTCTCCTTGAGGTCGAGGCCCAGTTCGTCGGAGATGACCTCGCCGCCGGTGAGAATGGCGATGTCCTTGAGCATTTCCTTGCGGCGGTCGCCAAAGCCGGGGGCCTTGACGCACACGCAGGAGAAGACGCCCCGCAGCCGGTTGACCAGAATGGTGGCCAGCGCCTCGCCCTCCACGTCCTCGGCGATGATGACCAGCTGCTTCTGGCCGACCTTGAGAATTTGCTCCAACAGGGGCAGGATGTCCTGCACGCTGGAGATCTTTTTGTCGGTGATGAGGAGGAGCGGCTCGTCCAGGACGGCCTCCATCTTCTCGGTGTCGGTGACCATATAGGGGGAGACATAACCCCGATCAAAGAGCATCCCCTTAACCACCTCGGAGAGGGTCTCGGCGGTTTTGCCCTCTTCCACGGTGATGACGCCGTCGGCGCCGACCTTTTCCATGGCCTCGGCGATCAGTTTGCCGATGAATTCGTCCCCGGAGGAGATGGAACCGACCCGGGCGATGTCCTCAGTGCCGCCCACCTTGTGGGAGGCCTCTTTGATGGCTTTGACGGCCTCTTCCACGGCCCGGGAGATGCCCCGTTTCATGATCATCGGGTTGGCCCCGGCGGCCACGTTCTTCAGGCCCTCCCGGATAATGGCCTGCGCCAGCAAGGTAGCGGTGGTGGTGCCGTCGCCGGCCACGTCGTTGGTTTTGGTGGCGACCTCTTTAACCATCTGAGCACCCATGTTTTCAAAGGCGTCTTCCAGCTCGATTTCCTTGGCGATGGTGACGCCGTCGTTGGTGACCAGCGGCGCGCCGAACTTTTTGTCCAGCACGACGTTGCGGCCTTTGGGCCCCAAGGTGATTTTAACCGTGTCGGCCAGCTTGTTGAC
>JAITQI010000125.1 GCA_031289065.1 Oscillospiraceae bacterium | reverse complement strand
CCCCAGCGCATCGCCACCGACACCAGCCAAAAGGTCGCCATCCGCTTCGGCGAAACCATCAAGGCCTATGTGAAGCAGGGCAAACAGCAAACTCTGACCGCCATTCCCCTGGTGCTGGCCGGTTGGCTGCGCTATCTGCTGGCCGTGGACGACAAAGGCGCCCCCATGACACTCAGCCCCGACCCCCTGCTGGAGGAACTCCGCGCCAAACTAACCGGTATCCGCCTGGGCGACCCCGCCTCCTACACGGGCCAGCTGGCGGGCATCCTGACCAACAAAACCCTGTTCGGTCTCGACTTGGCCGAAGCGGGGCTTGCCCCTCAGGTGGAGCGCCTCTTTAAGGAACTGATCGCCGGGCCGGGCGCGGTGCGGGCAACCCTCCGCCGCGTGGTCTCGGAATGAACATTCAGCCGCGCCTCCCCCGGGAAACCGCCCGGGAATACGCCCTGCGCAATATCAAACACAATATCATCACCCTGGCGCTGGAGCCAGGCTGTTTGGTCAGCGAAAACGAGCTGTCCGCCGCTCTCGGCGTGTCCCGCACCCCCATCCGGGAGGTGTTGTCGGAACTCAGCAAGGCCAGCCTGATCGAAGTGCTCCCCCAGAAGGGCAGCCGGGTGGCGCTCATCGACTATGAGCTGGTGGAGGAGTCCCAATTTTTGCGGTCGGTGTTGGAGCGGGCCATCGTGGCCCTCGCCTGTCAGGGAGCCGACGCCCTGGACTTCAGGGCCGTGGCGGAAAATGTCAAGCTGCAGCGCTTTTACCTGGAAAACCACGCCCCCGAGCGGCTCATCGAGTTGGACGACGCCTTTCACGGCGCGCTGTTCGCCCTGTGCGGCAAGAGCCGTACCTACGAACTCCAGCGCGGCATAACCACCCATTTTGACCGGGTGCGCCGCATGAGCCTCCAATCGGTGGCCGACACCCACATCGTGGAAGACCACGAGGCGCTCCTCACCGCCATCCGCCGGGGCGACACGGCCGCGGCCCAGGACGTGCTGACCCAGCACCTCTCCCGTTTCCGCATCGACGAAGCCCCCCTTAGGGAAACATACCCCAACTACTTCAACCAAACTTCTGGCCGATAAAAAGGAGCGATACGTATGAGTCTCGAACAAATCAAAGCCTGCGGGCTGGTGCCGGTGATCAAAATCGACGACGCCGAGTCCGCGCTGCCCCTGGCCCAGGCCCTTCTCGACGGGGGCATCAACTGTATCGAAATCACCTTCCGCACCGCCGCCGCCCCCGAGGCCATCCGCCGGGTCGCCCAACAGGTGCCCGACATGCTCGTGGGGGCCGGCACCGTCTTGACGCTTGACCAGTTGGCGGCGGCCCGCCAAGCCGGGGCGAAATTCATCGTCTCCCCGGGGCTGGATCCGGTTCTGGTCAAAGCGGCGCTGGACGCCGGTCTCACCATCCTGCCCGGGGTGGTCACCCCCACCGAGATCATCACCGGCCTGAACCTGGGGCTGACCGTCTTCAAGTTTTTCCCGGCGGAAAACTACGGCGGCCTGAAAACCGTCAAGGCCCTCAGCGCCCCCTTCGGCGGCGTCCGCTTTGTGCCCACCGGCGGCATCAGCGAGAAAAACGCCGCCGACTACTGGAAAAACAGCAGCGTCTTGGCGGTGGGCGGCAGCTGGATGGCCCCGCCGGAGCTCATCGCCGCCGGCCATTTCGCCGAGATCACCCGCCGCACCCGCGAAGCGGTGGCATTGCTCCGCACGGCGCGGGGATAGGGGAGGGAACCGATATGTTGACACTGCGCGAACAGTATACCTACGACATGCTGGCCCTGGGGGAAGTCATGCTCCGCTTTGACCCCGGCGAGGGTCGTGTCAAAAACGCCCGCTCCTTCCGCGTCTGGGAGGGCGGCGGCGAGTACAACGTCGCCCGGGGCCTGCGCCGCTGTTTCGGCCTGAAAACCGGCGTCGTCACCGCCTTCGCCGACAACGAGGTGGGCCGCCTGGCCGAGGACTTCATCCTCCAAGGCGGGGTGGACGCCTCCCTGATCAAATGGGTGCCCTTTGACGGCGTGGGCCGGGCGGCCCGCAACGGCCTGAACTTCGTGGAGCGCGGCTTCGGCGTCCGAGGGGCGCTGTCGGTTAGCGACCGGGCCTACACCGCCGTCTCCCAACTGAAGCCGGGGGACATCGACTGGGAATACCTCTTCGGAACCCTCGGTGTGCGTTGGCTGCACACCGGCGGCATCTTCGCCGCCCTGTCCGAGACCACCGCCCAGGTGGCCGTCGAGGCCCTCAAAGCCGCCCGCCGCCACGGCACGGTGGTCAGCTACGACCTGAACTACCGTCCCTCCCTCTGGAAGGACATCGGCGGCAAGGCCAAGGCCCAGCAAGTCAACCGGGAGATCGCCCAATACGTGGACGTCATGATCGGCAACGAGGAGGACTTCACCGCCTGCCTCGGCCTCGAGGTGGCGGGCAACGACGCCGACTTAAAACAGCTCAACCTGGACGGCTACCGCCGCATGGTGGCCGCCGCCGCCAAGGCCTATCCCAACTTCAAGGTCATCGCCTCCACCCTGCGGGGCGTCCGGACGGCCACGGTCAACGACTGGTCGGCCATCTGTTGGGCGGAGGGCGAGGTATTCCAGGGCCTCCGCCTGGACGGGCTGGAGATTCTCGACCGCGTCGGCGGGGGGGACAGCTTCGCCTCCGGCCTGATTTACGGCCTGATGACGGGCGCGGACACCCAAACCGCCCTGAATTACGGCGTCGCCCACGGCGCCCTGGCCATGACCACCCCGGGGGACACCTCCATGGCCTCGAAAAAAGAGGTGGAAGCCCTCGTAAAAGGCGGCTCCGCCCGGGTGCAGCGGTAAAAAGACAAAGACCGGAAGCAGAGGACAGACAAAGGGCGTGCCCCGCCTGTTTTTTCTTCCGGTCTCTTTGTTTTGCCTTTTGTCACTGTCTTAAAACTTTGTCTTCCTTTTGCGGCGCGGTGGTGGTATAATATTACGGCGGCAATAAACAGTGGCAAATTTGAGCCGTTGCGCGTCGGCGTTACATTTTGATTCAATCCTATATTGCGCCGGCATGAGAACGATCCAAAAGGCCGCTGATGAAATGTCGGCGAAATATCATAAATACTTGTGCGTTGCCGGTTGCCGACCGGTGGCGCCGCGGCGGGAGTGATAAGCGCGGTGGATGTCGTCCGGGAGATTGCCCAAAATATGTGGCGGTATTTTACCCTGCTCACCGTGTGGGACGTGCTGGACATCCTCATTGTGACCCTGGCCATTTTCAAATTCATTCAGGTCATGCGCAAGAGCAACGCCCTGCGGGTCCTGCAGGGCATCGTGCTCCTGCTGGCCGTCATGCTCCTCGCCGAACTCATCGGTCTGCGCATCATCAATTACGTGCTGGTCAACGCCATGCAGATCGGCCTGTTTGCCCTGGTGGTGGTCTTCCAGCCAGAACTGCGCAAGATGCTGGAGCAGATGGGGGGATCCTCCCGGTTGCGCAGCTTGCTGGGCCGGGCGAAGGTCGGCAACATGGAACACGTGCTGGTGCAAACGGTCAACGCCTGCAGTGCGCTTTCCTGGCGGCGGGAGGGGGCCCTTATCGTCTTTGAGCGCACCGTCATGCTCGACGACATCGTCAAAACCGGCACGGTGATCGACGCCGAAGTCACCGCCGAACTGCTGAAAAATATCTTTTACCCCAAAGCCCCTCTCCACGACGGCGCGGTCGTCATCCGGGACGGGCGGGTGGCCGGGGCCGGATGCGTCCTCCCCCTGACCGACAAACAGGATTTGAGCCGCGACCTGGGTATGCGTCACCGGGCGGCCATCGGCATGAGCGAACGCGCCGACGCGCTGGTGGTCATCGTCTCAGAGGAAACCGGCTCCATCTCGGTGGCCGACGGCGGCAGCATCAAACGCCATCTGGCCCCCGAAACCCTCGACCTACTCCTGCGGAAGGAACTCCTGCCCGACACGGGGGAGGACGACAAACGGGGCGTGTCCCGCTGGGTGCGCAAAGTAAAGGGGACGCGGAAATGAGAAGTTGGCTGAAAAAGTACAACATCGGGTTTTGGGCGCTGTCCCTGATTTTGGCCGTCATGTTCTGGCTGTACGTTACCGTAAACCAGGACGCCGAGCGCACCAAAACCATCGACCGCATTCACGTCACCTTCACCGGGCAAACCGAGCTGCTCCAAGAAAAAGACATCGTCGTGACCAGCGGCCTCGACGCCGTGATTTCGGTCACCCTCCGGGGACGGCTGACAGAGCTGACCAAGTGCACCGCCGAGACGGTGACCGTCGTGGCCAATCTGAACACCATTACCAGCACCGGCGTACAGCCGGTGGAGTATGCCATCCGCTGGCCGGACGACGTCCAGGGCGTCCGGGTGGAGACCCCCACCAGCCGCCTCGTGCGCGTGACCACCGACAAGATACGCAGCCGCCCCGTGGATGTGCGCCTGACCCACGAAAAGCTGCAAATTCCGACGGGCTATAAGCTGGACGGCGAGTCCATCGACCCCGCCCAGATCATCGTGCGCGGCCCTTCCGAAGTGCTCATGCTCATCGACCACGCCCTGGTGGCCCCGGAAAAGGAACTGACCCAAACCGTCGTCTTTCCCTCGACCTTCACCCTGGTGGACACCGACGGCAACGAGATCACCTCGGAGGATTTGTACCTGGAAACCACCAGCGTCAACGTGACCCTCAACGTCTCCATGGTCAAAGAGGTGCCCCTCGGCGTAAACCTCATCGACGGCGGCGGCGCCAAGGCCGCCAATGTCCAGCTTGATTTTTCGCCGCCGTTGGTGGAATTATCGGGCGACCCGGTGGTATTGGGGCCCCTGAATATGATCACCCTGGGCAACATCGATCTATCGGGGGCGGTGGACGGGCAGACGTTCAAGTTCTCCGTCGTCCCGCCCAACGGCGTGGCCAACAACGGAAAAACCGAGGCCGAGGTGACCGTGCATTTCATCGGCCTGACCTCCCAGCGCTACGACGCCGAGAACATCACCATTACCAACGCCGCGCCGCCGGAGGGCTACGAGGTGCGAGTGGTCACCCAGAGCCTGTCGGTCACCCTGCGCGGCCCCCAAGGGGATATGTCCCGGGTTCAGGCCTTCAGCATCCGCATTGTGGCCGACCTGGAGGGGGTCGAATTGGCCAAGGGCCAACAGACCGTGCTGGCCTCCGTCTATGTGGACGGCTTCCCCGACGTGGGCGCCATCGGCGAGGTTAAAATCACCGTGGAAGTGACCGACGGCCCCGACGGCCCATCCTAACGTCTCTGTAACGGGCGACCTGTGCCCTGCCTGACATCTGACTGCTGCTTCGGAGGTATATTTGATGACGCAAACCGCTGTTGTCCGCGAGGTCCTGCCCGGCGGGCTGGCCGCCGTAGAGGTGCGCCGGACGTCCGCCTGCGGGGAGGCTTGCGGTGCCTGCGGCCTGTGCGGAGAGGCCCCTCCCATGCGGGTGACCGCCCGCAACCTGTTGGGCGCGGCGGCGGGCGACCTGGTGACCCTGAGCACCGACGGGCGGCGGGTATTGGGCCTGGCGAGCGTCGTGTATCTCTTGCCTTTGCTGTTTTTTTTCGCGGGCTACGCGGTGGGCGTCGCCTGGCGCCT
>JAITQI010000027.1 GCA_031289065.1 Oscillospiraceae bacterium | reverse complement strand
ACGCTCTTCCGATCTAGACCGCCTACCAAAAGTACGGCCAGAAGTAAAGCCGTCCAACGTTTCAAAACAGCGTCCCCCTTATGCACAGAGGCGGCTGGAATGCCTCCGTGACCTCATCGATTTATACAAGTTCATTTTACACTTTTTCATTTAAAATGTCAAGTGCGCGGAAAGGGATGGGAAACGGCGGCCGCGCTTTTCCCAACCATGCCATTGACGTTGTTGGGAAAATATTGTATACTTTTTGCAAAGGGATTTGGATAAGGAGGCGATACCATGAACAAACCAGAGGAAAAGCGGGGGTTTCGCGGATGGGTGAAGCCTCACCGGGTGGGACTGTGTGTTTGGGGCGTTATTGTGATCGGGTTGGGGCTATTGATTTATCCTTGGGCCAGGGAGAAGATTCTGCTGGCCACCGATCCGGAATATATTCCGCCGGAGATGGAGCGTATCCTCATGCAATACTTGTGGATTGAGGACGAGGAGCGATTGCCGCAGGATGTGCTGGATCAATATTTCCAGCAAGAGGATTGGAGCGTAGAGTCTCCCGGTTTCGCGGTTCTTTCGAAAGCGTTTGTCGATGGGGTAAACACACTATATGGTTTGGATTATTCGGTGGCCACCAGACAATTGCTTTATAGAAGGTTATTATAACGGAGAAAGAAACGTAGCGCCCGCGAACAGCCGGTATACTTTTTTACAAATGAACATATCTCCCGTGGGGATAATAGAAGATATTTTTGCGCGTATTTGGTATTTCTATTGGGATAATGGCACAATCACAAAAGAAGTTGTGCTGTTTCATGGAAATCGCTCGTATTATATACAGAACTTCAACAATCGAGAGTTTGAGCGAGGAGAAAGCGGAACCAGGCACCCATTCAGATGACAAAGTGATGTGAAAATATGATATAAAAGAGTGCTGAAGAATGAACAAACGAATTCTGTCCCTGCTGGCGGTATTTTCCCTGCTGGTGACGCTACTGTCTTTCCCTGTCTATGCACAAAGCGATCCGCACGACGAGGAAAACAGTGCAACGGCGTTGGCGCTGGCGCGGACGATTCCCGTAGACGATTTCGCCGATCCGTTGCCGCGCGACGTCGAAGCGTATCTGATGGCGCGGATGTACATTCAATCCGAGGAAAACCTGTGGGCGTTGCTTCCGCCCGGGATGGTGGTGTCTGAAGAGACAGCACCGGATATATCCGATACAATCGCAAGCGTTTTTGCCGAGATGTACAGCGCTGTTTGGAACAGTCAACTTTCGCAGAGCGATGTTCATGTTTCGCTACTTGGGAGAAGCATACTTTTGGATTTTAGCATAGGGGACATGCGTATTCTCTATGCTTACTACGCGGACGGAGGCGTAGGGAAAAATATTTCCGCCACGCTGCAGGGGCATCGTTATCTGATAAGAAACGAGAATAATCGCCGTATCCAAAAGAATGATTTTGATCGGGAGGGAGACTGGAACTCACTGACGTCGGCAGAACTCTCGGAATTTCAAGCCGATTTGCGGTCCGGCCTGGTGCCATACAAGGAATGGTATGATATACCAGATGTGCGTTCCTATTTGGCAGAAAAGCACGGAAAAACCTATACCTATGAATTGCCGACGCACCGTATAGACGGGTGGGCCTACCCGTTGTTTGATCCGGCGCAAGGGAACAACTTGCCTCGCAGCACCGGGCCGGATTGACACATCGCAACAATCGCGAACTGAACGCCAACACCTGAAAGGATTTTTTATGTTCTCTCTTGCGTGTACCGACGGCGGGGCGCGGCGGGGCGTCTGCCGCACACCCCATGGGGACATCCAGACCCCGGTTTTCATGAACGTGGCCACCCAGGCGGCGGTCAAGGGCGGCGTGTCCGCGCCCGACCTGGCGGGGTTGGGTTGTCAGGTCGCGCTGTGTAACACCTATCATTTGCACCTGCGCCCCGGGGAGGAGACGGTGCGCGCCCTGGGGGGGTTGCACGGGTTCACCGGCTGGCGGGGGCCCATGCTCACCGACAGCGGCGGGTTTCAGGTGTTTTCGCTAGCCGCGTTGCGGAAGGTGTCGGAGGAAGGGGTCTCCTTTGCCTCCCACATCGACGGGCGGCGGCTTTTCCTGTCTCCGGAGGGGTCGGTGGCCGTTCAGCGGGCGCTGGGGGCGGACATCATCATGGCCTTTGACGAGTGCGTGGGCAACCCCGCGCCCCGGGACTATATGAGCGCCTCTTGCGACCGCACCGCCCGCTGGCTGGAGCGATGCCGGGCCGAATGGTTGCGGGGGGCGGAGGAGGGGCCGCCCCAGGCGCTGTGGGGCATCAACCAGGGCGGTACCTTTGAGGACCTGCGGGTGGAGCACATGAAGCGGATCGCCGGGCTGGCGTTGCCCGGGTACGCCATCGGCGGGCTGGCGGTGGGGGAGAGCGCCGAGGAGATGTATCGGATCATCGAGGCGGTGGAGCCCCACATGCCGACGGACAGGCCCCGGTATCTGATGGGGGTGGGCACGCCGGTCAACCTGCTGGAAAGCGTGGCCCGGGGGGTGGATTTCTTCGACTGCGTGCTGCCCGCCCGCAACGCCCGGCACGGGCATCTGTACACCGCCGAGGGCTGCCTCAACCTCAAGAACGAAAAGTACGCCCGGGACGACGCGCCGCCGGACGCCGACTGCCCCTGCCCGACCTGCCGGAGACACAGCCGAGCCTACCTGCGCCATCTGTTCAAGGCCGGAGAGGTGCTGGCCCTTCGGCTGGCGGTTCAGCACAACCTGTATTTCTTCAATCGCCTCATGGCGGATATCCGAGAAGCCATCGAACAGGGCCGCTACAACGCCTTCCTGGCCGACCGGCGGGAGGCGCTGGGGCGGCGGATATAGCGCGGCGGGACGAGGGCGGAAGACGGAAAGGGGCGAGGCCGTATAAGGCCGCGTTCCTCTCTTTTATAAAAAGGCTTGCATTCTTCCGGACAAGCACTTATAATATGAGGGTATAGTCACTTTGAATTGGGAGGTCTGTCATGTTTTCCGCCATGTTTTCCCGTCTGGCCGTTTGGGCCGACGGAGCCGCCGCAGCCGATTCTGCTGACGCCGGAGGAAGTCTGCTGACGATGGTCGTTCCTCTGCTGATCCTGGTGGTGGTGTTCTACTTCTTCATCATCCGCCCGGAGAGCAAGCGCAAGAAAGCCGCCGCCCGGATGCGCAAAGAGCTGATCGTGGGCGACGAAATCACCACCATCGGCGGCATTGTCGGTCGGGTGGTTACCATCAAGGACGACACCGTCACCCTGGAGACCGGCGCCGAACGCAGCAAGGTCAAGATCATGCGCTGGGCCATTTCCTCCAAGGGCGAGCAAGTCAGCGACAAGTAGACGGCCCCGGCGCATATCCCCCCGCCCCGGCGCATAGGATGGGTTATCCACAGGGACGCGCTCCGCGTGTCCGTGTGGGCCATCGTTTCATCCGGGAGGGGAAAAAGGTATGCCGAACAACGAGGAGAAGCCCCGCGTCGCCTCGGCGCTTGTCAAGAAACTGATCGTAGGAATGCTCTTTTCGATTGTCCTGATGGGCTTGGGGGCCGGGGGCGTCCTGTCCGGCCTGCTGCCCGAGTCGGCCCTCACCGCCGTTCCGGCGGCGTCCGGCCTTGTGGGCGCCCTTTGGCTGGGACGCGCCGCCGCCCGGGTTTTTGGCGGGCGGGCGGTGATGTGCGGATTGGCGTCCGGCGCGGCGTTTTTTGCCGTCCTGTTCTTTTTGGGCGCCCTGTTTTATCTGCGCTGGGCTCCGGATCCCGCCGCGGCCGGTATGCTGGCGGCCTGCCTGACAGGCGGGTTGGTCGGCGGACTGCTGGCCGTGCCACGGGGACGGGGCCGCAAACCACAACATACCTATGAGACGAGGAGAAACCGAACATGAAACACGTCAAAACCCTTGTCCCCGCCACCCTCAAGCGCAGCGCGCAAAACGGCGGCTGCGGCGAGTGTCAGACCTCCTGCCAGTCGGCCTGCAAGACGTCCTGCACCGTGGCCAATCAGAAGTGCGAGAACACCAGAATCAGAAAACAGCCCTCGGAGAACCAACAATTCTCCATTGGCAATTGACAATTGGCGGCTGTCCGTGTCATGAGTAAGCGGGAGAGGGGGGCTCGGGGGCTCCCCTTTTTATGCGTTTTTTCTTTTCGTTACGCTGACTTTTAAAGCCAGGAGGGTTTTATGATACATACGTTTTCCGGGTTGGGCGGGCATTTTGTGTTGGATGCGGAGAGCGGGGCGGTGCACCAGTTGGACGAACTGGGGCTGGCCCTGCTGACCCGTGTCGGGCCGGAGGGGCCGATGACCGACGTCTGTCCGCCCGCCATCCTGGCGGCGCTATCCCGGGTCTGGCCGCCCGAAGAGATCGCCGAGGGCTGGGATGAATTGCGGCAGCTGCGGGACAGGGGAGAGCTGTTCACCCCGGCGGAGGCCTATCGGGCCCCCGAGGCGGGGCGGCTCAAAGCCCTTTGCCTGCATGTCGCCCACGACTGCGACCTGCGGTGCGGCTATTGTTTCGCGGGCACAGGCCACTACGGCGGGGCGCGGGGGCTAATGCCCTTTGAAACCGCCCGGGCGGCCATCGACTTGCTGGCGGCCCGCTCCGGGGGTCGGCGCAACTTGGAGGTGGATTTCTTCGGCGGCGAGCCGTTGCTGGCGCTGGACACGGTCAAACAGACGGTGGCCTATGCCCGGGCCCACGAAACCGAATGGGGCAAACGCTTCCGCTTCACCCTGACCACCAACGGCCTGGCCCTGGACGCCGACAACATCGCCTGGCTGGACGCCGAGATGGACAACCTGGTGCTGTCCCTGGACGGGCGGCCCAACGTCAACGACGCCGTCCGCAAAACGCCGACGGGGGCGGGGAGTTACGAAAAAATCCTGCCCGGTCTGCTGGCCGCCGCCCGGGCTCGGGAGGCCTCCGGCAAGGATTACTATGTGCGGGGCACCTTTACCGCCCGCAATCCCGACTTTGTGGACGACCTACTGCATCTGGCCGAGCTGGGTTTCAGGCACCTGTCCATGGAGCCGGTGGTGCTGCCCGAGGGGCACCCCCTGGCGCTGCGGGAGGAGCATGTGCCCACCGTCCTGGCCGCTTACGACCGGTTGCTGGCCATCATGCGGGAACGGGGGGACTTCAGCTTCTTTCACTTTAACATCGACTTGGACGGCGGGCCCTGTGTTTACAAGCGTCTGCGCGGGTGCGGCGCGGGGTTTGAGTACGCCGCCGTGTCGCCCGAGGGCGAGGTGTACCCCTGTCACCAGTTTGTGGGCAAGGCGGGGTTCAGGCTGGGCGACGTGTGGGGTGGCTCTTGGGACGACGCCCTGTCGGGCCGGTTTGCCGCGCTGACGGTGGAGACCAAGCCGGACTGCGCGGTCTGCTGGGCCAAGTATTTTTGCAGCGGCGGCTGCGCGGCGGCGGCGGTCAACCTCAACGGGCGGATGGACAAGCCCTACGGGTTGGGGTGCGCGTTGCAGCGGAAACGGTTGGAATGCGCTTTGGTTCTAAAGTTGAGGGATTGATTGAAAGGCCCCCTTCCCGCGGGAAGGGGGCAGGTCTTGGCGTTGTGGAGTACGCTTTGAAATCTTTTTTGCGGCCCGCGCAATATCACGTGAGATTTCCCGTCTTTATAGGTGACGGGAAATTTTTTGTCGAGGAGGCTGGTTATGGACGACGAGCGAATCGTCGAGCTGTTTTGGCAGCGGTCGGAGGACGCTCTGACCGCGTGCGGCGGCAAGTTTGGCGCGTACTGCCGCCGGATCGCCGACAACATCCTGCGCGACGACGGCGACGCCGAGGAGTGCGTCAACGAAACCTGGCTCAAAGCCTGGAACACCATTCCACCCGCCAGACCGGCACGGCTCAAGGCGTTTCTGGGCAAAATCACGCGCAACGCCGCTCTCGACCGCTTTGAGGCGGCCCGGGCACAAAAGCGGGGCGGGGGGCGCAGTGGAAATCGCGCTGGCGGAACTGGCCGATCTGCCTGTGCCGGACACCGCCGACGAGGGGGAGATCACCCGGGTGATCAACGAGTTCCTGGGCGGCCAGCCCCCTGAGCGGGCCGACATCTTCGGCAAGCGGTACTGGTATCTCCAAAACGTCAAAGAGATCGCCGAGGCGTATGGGTACGGGGAGAGCAAAATCACCTCTCTGCTGTTCCGTATGCGGGGACGGTTGCGCGCAAAACTTGAAAGCGAGGGTTATCTGTGAAACATACAAACATACTCAGCGCCATAGGCGGCATCGACGAGGAACTCATTGAACGGGGCGGCGGGGTGGCGCGTCCGGTCAGACGCGCCCGGTGGCTTCTCTGGGCGGCGCCCGCGGCGGCGTGCCTGGTGATCGCGGCGGCGGTCGGGCTGCCGACGCTGCTCAAACCGTCCGCGCCGCCCAACCCCGACTCCGGCCAACCGGGCTTGTCGGCGGGCGCGGGGGACGTGGGGGGCGCGACGATGCCCCAAGGCGCGATCGACAAAAGGACTGACGAGGTTTTCCTGGACGACCTTGTGGG
Source organism: Oscillospiraceae bacterium (assembly GCA_031289065.1). Classification (GTDB taxonomy): domain Bacteria; phylum Bacillota; class Clostridia; order Oscillospirales; family UBA929; genus JAIRTA01. The sequence goes on along the minus strand of JAITQI010000027.1, from coordinate 7,073 downwards.
CCTGCCGGCGGGGGACTACACCTGGGACGAGGGGGACGTGGCGGCGGACAGGCTGGCCACGGACGAGCTGCGCTATCTGATGCGGGAATTTGACAGCTACGACCCGACGGTAAAAGCGGCGTTTACGGTGATCCGGGCGGAGGGCACCGAGGGCTTCGCCGAGGAGGGGCAAACGGGACAGATCGCCGTCGGCGCGGTGCTGTTCGACGTTTTCGGGGACGAATTGCCCGGGTCGGTGAGCATCAAGCAGTATCTGTGCGGCGGCTGCACGGGGGACGAGGAGACCAACCTCCTGCGGGCGGGGGGCGTGTATGTGCTACCCCTCTGGCAGCGTGACGGTGAGGAGAACTGGCATATCTACGGCGACCTGGACGTGCTGTTTGAGGTTGACGACAAGGGGCTGATTCACTCCCATTCTCGGTGCCCCGCGCTCAACCAGTACGACGGGCAAGACCTGGCGACGCTGTGGAAGGCCATCGGCTATCTGGACATGAACCCGCTGCTGCGCTCCCCCTTCGCGGAATACATCGCCAACGGCTATGTGATCGACAGCACGGAGGGGACAATCGTGCTATACTACCCTGAGTGGGGTTGGGACGAACGAGACGCCGCCGGGTTCAGGGCGCGCATCGGCGCGGACGGCCGGATTGTCGTCCCCGGCGGCGGCTTTAATGTGTTCGCGCCCGTTTCGGGCCTGACGGTGGCGGAGGTGTACGACGCCATCGAGGAGATCGAGCGGTATATCGGGCGGGCGCTCTCTGCTTCGGACGCCGCCACGGAGCCCAATAATACATCCGACGCGAGGCCGACACCGATAGACGGTTCGGCAAATGGGGGATGAGACAACCCCTGGTTCTGCGAGCGCCCCCTTCCTGCGGGAAGGGGGCTTTTTATTTGGCGGCGGTTCTGGGAAAAGCAGGGCCGCCGCCGTGTTTTTTTGCCGTTTGGCGGTGAGAAAATCGCAGCCAAACGGGCTTTGGGCGCTGTCGCCCGCGCCCGGTTTCGTTTGGGCCTTCCTATACTGGAGGTTCGCCAGGCCCCCCGAATTGACAGTTTGATTATGCCCTTGTGGTGTGGGGGACAAGAAAAAGGGTAGGGTCACCAGATGTGCAGGGGTAGGGCGGCGTGAGCCCACCAGATGTGGAAGGGGAGGGGAACGGGCCGCTTTACGGTTGCGTGATTGACATAACATTGTTGACATAAGATTTTGGCGAAATTGCCAAAAATGCCTCTGAGCCTCTTTTGTTCCTTGCTATTTGAGGCGCGGAGGGGTATAGTATTATCGTTAAGCGTTATGTAAATTCGCGGGGAATGATTACTCAGCGTATAATCCTTCGGCCCTGCGCGCCGCGCCGGGACTCGGGGCGGGTGGTCAGGGCGAGGGGTTTGTGTGAGGAGGCGTTTTGTGGACACCATCAAGCTCGGGTTTATCGGGGCGGGCAATATGGCTTCGGCCATGCTGGGCGTCTTACTGGACAAAAAGTTGCTGCCCCCGGGCAACATCATGGTTGCGGATCCGGATGCCGGCAAGCTGATTCCCCATCTGGCCCGGGGCGTGCAGGCGGCGGCTTCCAATGTGGCGCTGGTGGAGGCCTGTGCCCTGGTCATTCTGGCGGTCAAACCCCAGGTCATGGGGGCGGTGCTCGACGAAATCGCCCCGGTGTCCGGGGGGCGGCATTTCATCTCCATCGCCGCCGGTCTCTCTTCGGACTACATACGGCAGCGGCTGGCGCCGGAGGCCCAGGTGGTGCGGGTTATGCCCAACACACCGCTGATGCTGGGCTTGGGGGCGACGGTCATCGCCCAGGGCGAAAATTTGCCCCAAGAACTGTTGGACGCCGCCAAATATCTGTTCTCCCACATGGGGTTGGCCGTCTTCCTGCCCGAGAGCCTCCTCAACGAGGTCATCGCCGTCAACGGCACCAGCCCGGCCTTCTTTTTCCGTATGGCCGACGTGATGGCCAAAACCGCCGTGGCCCAAGGCATTCCCTACGACACCGCGCTGAAGCTGGCCGCCCAGGCCATGCACGGTTCGGCCCAGATGCTCCTGCGGGACAAGCGCTCCCCGGCGGAACTGGCGCGCATGGTGGCTTCCCCGGGCGGCACCACCGAGGCGGCCCTGGCGTCGCTGGACGAAAGCCACGCCGACGACGCCCTCAGAGACGCCATGCTCCGTTGCACCCAGCGGGCCTATGAGCTGGCGCAGAGCAAATAGAAGGCGCTGATTTTTGACCGACTATCTCTGACGCATAGCTTGGCCACCTCTCTCATAGATATAGAGCGAGAGGGGATGGCGCTTTTGAACAAGCCAAAGACGGCGCCGACGGCGCTGTTCGGCTCCGCGTCGGCCGCCCGGTGGGCCGGGCCGGTGATCTTGGCCGCGTTTTTCCTGTGCGGCGCGGTGGCCGGGTGCCTGACCGCCGCCCGGGCGGCCGCCCCCGCTGACGACGCGCTGTACGCCGGTCTGCGGGACTACCTGTCCCTGCTGACGCGGCCCGAAACCGGCCGTCTGTTGGGACATGCCTTCCTGGGTGCGTTTGCCTACCATCTGGCGGTGTTTTTCCTGGGGCTCACCCTGTTCGGCGTGGCCTTCATCCCGCTGACCCTGGCTGCCCGGGGCTTCTTTTTGTCTTTCGCGGTCACAGCCTTCGCCAGGGTCTTCGGCTCCTCCGGTCTCCTGCTGGCGCTGGGCGCGTTTGGGGGGCCAACGTTGCTCACGCTACCCTGCCTGCTGGCGCTGGGACAGGCTGGTCTGTCCTCCTCCTGGGCCCTGCTGGGCGCCGCCCGGGGGCTGTCCCCAAAGCCCGCCTTTACCGCCGCGTATGTGTTCCGGTTTGTCCTGTTTGCCGCCGTACTGGCTCTGGCGGCTCTGTTTGAGACCTTTGTCGCGCCGCCGCTGGTGTCCTGGCTGGCGGGGCGACTGATATAAATCCATGGCATTGCCCTACGGTTGGGGTAGGCGCTGCCCGGAAGAGAAGTAGGGTGATTGTCGATGAATGACCTCATTCCGCGTTTTGAGGCGTATCTGCGCGTGGAGCGCGGCGCGGCGCAAAACACCATTTCCTCTTACGTGCGCGACGTCACGCAGTTTTCCGTCTATGTGTCGGAGCACTTGACGGCCGACCTGCCCGCCGTGTCCCACGAAGAAATCCTGGGCTACATGCAATTTCTGACCGACAGCGGTAAATCGGCGGCCACCGTCACCCGGGGGGCCGCCTCCCTGAAATGTTTTTACGGATTTTTGATCGATCGCGGGCTGACGGCCGAAAACCCCGCCAAAAACGCGGCCCCTATGAAAACCGCCCGCAAACTGCCCCAGGTGCTGACCAGCAAAGAGGTGGAACTGCTGCTCATGCAGCCCCGGACGGGGGATCTCAAGGGCTATCGAGATCGGGCCATGCTGGAGTTGCTGTACGCCACCGGCATCCGGGTCAGCGAGCTCATCGCCCTCAACATCGGCGATCTCAACCTGAGCGCCGGGTTTGTCAAATGCGCCGGCGGGGGCCGAGAGCGGGTCATCCCCCTCTATCCGGCGGCCATCCGGGCGCTGTCCGACTACACGCTGTTGGCGCGGGGCAAAATGATCGGCCGCCTGAGCGAACAGGCCCTGTTCGTCAACGTCAGCGGGGAGCGCATGTCCCGGCAAGGATTTTGGAAAATCATCAAGCATTACCAGGAGATGGCCAACATCGGCAAGCAGATCACCCCGCACACCCTGCGGCACTCCTTTGCCGCCCATCTGCTGGAAAACGGCGCCGATCTGCGCTCCATTCAGGAGATGCTCGGCCACGCCGACATTTCCTCTACCCAGGTATACGCCTCACTGGTCAAACACAAGCTAAAGGACGTGTACAACCGGGCGCACCCCCGGGCGTGAACCGAATCAAGCGAGGGGACAGCCGCGGGACGCAAGGGGCGGACAATACAAAGAGGAAAGGACTGTGGACATGGCCGGGATTTTCGGACTGTTTGACTTCACAAGGCCGGGCAAGGGGGTTGACAAGGATACCCCTGAAAAACACCCGTTTTTTCTGTTTTTCGAGTTGGTATGGCGTAAGCTGGGCCGCTTGGTGCTTCTCAACGTGATCTATTTTATCGCCATTCTGCCCCTGGTGACCGCCGTGTATTTCCTGGTGACGGCGGGATTGTTGGGGTCGGCGGCCCAGGCCGGTCTCGACCCGGCGGAATTTTTGGCCTCGCCGCTGCCCTCTGTGCTCCTGGGGGTCGCCACGGCGCTCCCGGCGCCGGTGAACATTGCGTTGCTGGCCCTGTCGATTCTGGCTTACGGGCCGGCCACCTGCGGGCTAACCTTCATGTTGCGCAATTTCACCCGGCAGCAGCACGCCTGGAATTCCGACTTTTTCGACAAGTTTAAGCAAAATTTCAAACAGGGCGTGATCTTCGGCGTTTTGGACGTGGCCGTGCTGTCGTTGCTGGTGTTCAACCTTGTCCAGCCCGCCGGCGGCGCGCCCCTGACCACCGTCGCCCGCTATGTGTCGATTCCGCTGCTGGTCATCTACCTGTTCATGCGCAACTACATCCCGCTGATGACGGTCACCTTTCACCTCGGCGTGATGCAGCTTCTCAAAAACGCCTGGATCTTCGCGGTCATCGGACTGCCACGCAATCTGCTGGTGTTGGTTGTCAACGGTGTTCTGCTGGTGGGGCTCGCCGTGTATGTGCCCCTCGGCGAGATTGCGTTGTTTCCCTTGTTCTTGTTCGCGTTTATGGGATTCGTTTCGGTGTTCACCTGTTACCCAGTGGTCAAGAAGTACATGATAGACCCGCAAAACAAGTCGCCTGAGGGCGAGGGCGAATTGGCCCTTGCGCCGGGGGAAGATGGGGAAAAGTGAACAAACAAGAAAAATGCGGCCAAAGGCCGCGTTTTTTCCGATTCGGTATATCAGCGGGCTGGTTTGACCTTTGAGAGGGGATTGGCCCGGGCGGCGGCGCGGAGTTCGCCGTCCTCCACGTGGGTGTATATCTGGGTGGTGTTGAGGTGCTCATGGCCGAGGAGCTCTTGGAGAGTGCGGACGTCCACGCCGTTTTGCAGCATGAGGGTGGCCGCCGTGTGACGCAGCTTGTGGGACGAATAGAGATCGGTGTCAAGCCCCGCCGCCTGTAACCGCTTCTTTACTGTAAAGTGAATTCCCTTTACAGATATACGCCGATGCAAATGGGAAAGGAACAGGGCCTGTTTATCCAGGCTGGGCAGGGTGGCCCGGATGGTCAGCCAGCGGCGCAGGGCCTCCCGGCAGGCGTCGTTGAGATAGAGGAGACGCTCCTTGTTGCCCTTGCCCACCACCCGCAGGGTGTCGTCCCGCACGTCGGCCAGGTTCAGCCCGGCCAGTTCGGAGATGCGCAGGCCGCAGTTGAGAAACAGCGTGAGAATGCAATAATCCCGATCCCGCTGAGGCCCCTCCACGGTGGAGAGAAGACGCAAACTCTCCTCCAAGCTCAGGTAGCGGGGTAGCGTCTTTTTGATTTTGGGAGAGTCCAATTCCTGGACAGGGTTTTCGCTTAACAGGTGTGCCTTGGCGGTCAGATATCTGTAAAGGGAACGAATGGCGGCCACCTTGCGTGCCCTGGCCGCTGTGCCCAGGCCGTATCCCGTGTTCGGGCTGTTGGGTTGGTTGGCCCGCTCCCGGGCCAGATAGGCCATATATTCGTAGACGTCGGTCAGGGTCACCGAGGCCACCAGAGGCAGGGCCACGTCGCCGATGGGGATTTCCTCCAGCTTGGCGTCGGTTGGCACAAGGCCGCGCTGGCGCTTGAGAAAGCGGAAAAAGGCGCGCAGATCCAGGAAATATTCGTCGGAGGTTTTGCGGGCGTGCCCCCGTATGGTCTCGTGGTAGGTGAGAAATTCCCGCAACAGCGGGAAGGACTCGAGGCGATAATCCATGGTCAGTTCCCCTTTTTTGGGATTTTGAAATTTGGGGGCGGCGGGGTTCCCGGCGAGGTCTGAGAATTCCGGGGGCTGAGAAACAAACGAGGGACACAAAAGGGAAGCGGGGGAGGACGAGGGACATGAGCATTGCACATGCGGCCTACGCGTCGCCGATGGGGACGCTGCATTTGTACGCCCGGGACAATTGTATCATACGGCTGGACTTTGCGCAATCGGCGGAGGCGGCCCGATGGTTTGACAATTATTTCACAAAGGAGCGGGCAGAGGAGGGGAGCCCTCCTGTGATCGCCGCGCTGGCCCGGGAACTGGACGAATACTTCGCGGGGAGAAGAACCGTGTTCACCGTGCCGTACCGTTTATATGGAACCGAGTACCGGCAATCGGTCTGGCGGGCGCTGGCGGGCATCCCATACGGGGAGGCCATCACCTATGGCGAATTGGCTCGGCGGGTGGGAACGCCCAAGGCCGCCCGAGCGGTGGGCGGCGCCAACCATCACAACCCCATCAGCATCGTTGTGCCCTGTCACCGTGTTGTGGGGGCGGATGGCGGGCTGACTGGGTACGGCGGCGGAATAGAGCGGAAAGCGTTTCTGCTGAAGCTGGAAAACGCAAGATAGATGGGTGCAAGTGTTTTTGCTTTACGTATATTGTGGTTTCGTGTATCTGTAAAGTGAAAATACTTTACAGATACACGAAAAAGAGAGACATGAGGGGAAGCGCTCTGTAGCCTTGGAAAATCAATGAGCCAAGGGGCGGCTGTTGCGGTGGGTTTGGTCTTCCGGTTTTGTTTGTGAACGATCTTGAAGCGCTCTTTGGTGGGGGGCGAGGGTCACTTCTCTCCGGAGGATGTTCCCGATGCTTGAGTGGTGTCATACTTGGTGCCTGGGTTGCTGAGGTGGGCGCTCGTCTCGCGGGAGAGAATTTCTCTCGTATTCGGCGGTGCTTCTCTTCAAGGCGGTGGTGTTTGGCGTGGGGGTGTTGCTGCGGCATGTGGGTGAATGTTGCTGGCGGCACGGGGGGGCCCCCTGGGGCTTTTTGGGGAAATTTGGACGCTCCCCCTCCCCTATACTATACAAAATTTTTATTTTGTATAGTATAGGGTTTGAAACGGTTGGGTTTGCGTTGCCCCTTCCCTGGTTTAATAGGTTTGGGGGAAGGCGTCCTC
>JAITQI010000183.1 GCA_031289065.1 Oscillospiraceae bacterium | reverse complement strand
TTCCTTTACATAGGGGACCAGCTGGTCGGCCAGCTCGGCATAGGGCAGCAGCGCGCCGTCTTCCCCCTGCCGCCAGGAGCCCAGGTGAACCTCGTAGACGTTCATGGGTTTTTCGTAGGGGGCCTGCCCCGCCGCCCGCCAGGCCTCGTCGCCCCAAGTGTAGCCCTCCAGGGCGAAGAGCTTGGAGGCGGTACGGGGGCGGGTTTCGGCATGGAAGGCGTAGGGGTCGGCCTTTTCCAGCCAGCGGCCGCCCTTGGCGGTGACGGCGTACTTGTAGGCGTCGTATTCCTTCATGCCGGGGACGAAGGTCTCCCAAACGCCCACCGAAATTTTGGCCATGGGATGGGCCTCCCGGTTCCAGCCGCAGAAGTCCCCCATGACGGCGACCGCTTCGGCCTCAGGGGCCCACACCCGGAACACCGCGCCGGGCACCCCGTCCCGCTCGGCGAGGCGGCTGCCCAGAACCTCGTAGGCCCGGCAGTCTGTGCCCTCATGGAAGAAGTAAAGGTGGTCGTCCCGCAAGGGATCGTGCTTTACAGCCAGGGGCAGGGCCTTGGGGACGGCGGGTTTGGTGGCTTTGGGCTCTCTGACGGTCTTGGCCGCCGCTTTGGGGGGAACCGCCGCCTTAGCCGAAACCGCCTCCGCCTTGGGGGGGCTTGGTTTGGCGGCTTTGGCGGGGGCGGGGGCCTTGACCGCTTTCGGAGCGGCGGGCTTGGGCTTGGCCGCCTCCGGCTTCTGTCCGCCGGTTTTTGTCTTCTGTACCGCCATGATTGAGAATCCTCCTGGCCTCGCCGTTTCGCGGAGCGAAATGGCGAAATTAAGAATGAAGAATGAAAAATTATTATTTCTTTTTGTTGGTAGTCTATGCCTTTGCGGGGGGGCATAGACTGGTAGCGTTTGGGGGGTTAGGGTTTGACGACCAGGCCGGTGGCTGTGCCGGAGAGGCCGGCGGCGTTGAATTCGTCGATGTCGATGTGCATACTGGTGCGGAATTCGGGGGAGACGCGGATGACCACCTCGCCGAAGGTGAGGGCGCGGTCGCCTTCCACCCGCACGGAAACGATCTCTTTGTCGGACAGGCCGTACCGGACGGCGTCCGTGTCGGAGACGTGGATGTGCCGTTTGGCGATGATGACCCCTTCGGGGAGTTCCAGCGTTCCGGCGGGGCCCACCAGGCGGGCGGGGGCGGAACCGGCCAGCTGGCCGCTCTCCCGCACCGGGGGGGTGACGCCCAGGGCGCGGGCGTCAGTCAGGGACACCTCGACCTGGGTGGCCGCCCGTTCGGGGCCCAGGATGGAGATGCGGTCAATCCCGCCCCGAGGGCCTTCCACCCGGATTCTCTCCTCGGTCACATACTGCCCCGGCTGGGACAGTTCCTTCTTATTGTGCAGGACGGCGCCCGGCCCAAACAGCGTTTGCAAATCCGCCGGGGTCACATGGGCATGGCGGGCGGAGCCTTCAATTTCAACGCGCAGTGATTCCATAGGGGGAACATCTCCTTTCAGAAGTCCATATTATCACAAAGTCCCGTTGCTGGCAACAGTTGGGGGCAAAGAAAACGAGGGATTTTGAAAGAATATATTACCGCGGCGGCGAATGGCGGCGCCATTGACGATTGACAATGGACAATTGACAGTTGACAATGCTGGAGCCGCTGCGTGGCGATTTCCTTTATCGCGCCGGGCGCATCCCCCATTGTCAATTATCGTCGTTTATCGTCGTTTGCTGTTTTTTCTTTTTTCGCCCTTTACAGAAGCGTATTTTTTTGGTAAAATTATACCGCGTGTTGTTGCGCCCGGGGCGTGACGCGACGCGGAGAAGGAGCACGGGTACGAATGAACGAAAACTTTTGCCGGACGCTTTCCCTACTGCGCCATGAAAAAGGCATCAGCCAGCGGGCGGCGTCGGCGTCGCTGGGGGTGTCCCAGGCGCTGTTGTCCCATTACGAAAAGGGTGCTCGGGAGCCCGGTTTGGCGTTTGTCACCCGGGCCTGTGATTACTATGGCGTGTCAGCCGACTATCTGCTGGGGCGCACTTTGATGCGGGACGGGGCGCTGCTGGCCCCGGAGGACCTGCACGACGCCGAAAACGACAAGGACAATCGCTTGCGGGGCAATGTCGCGGCCTTGTTGCACAAGAAGTTGCTGTTGGGGGCCATCAGCCTGCTGTTCGACCTGCTGGGCCAGACCCGGGACAAGACGCTCATCGAAGAGGCCTCCGCCTACCTGGGGGACGGGGTGTACGTCCTGTTCCGGCACCTGTACGACGCCTCCGGGGAAAACCCGGACACCGTCTTCCCCCTGCCCGGGGCGCTGTTTCCCCTGTACGCCGCCTCGGATATGGCTCTGCGGGAGGCCCGCCTGTCCGCCCGGCTGATGCCCGCCGCCGGGAAAAAGCGGCCGGAGGACGCCCTGCCTCCCCTGTCCCACGACGGCCTGATGGCCGACTATCCCCAGCTGGCCAAATCCCTTCTTCTGCTATTGCAGCAAGCAGGAGACCGCATACGCGAGAACGGCTGAGAAATTCATACGAAGTTTGTCGGTATGGATTTCTACGCCCGGAGAACCGAATCAAAAAAGCGGGGGAAGAACGCGCTGAAACGCGTTTTCCCCCGCTTTTTCACCAAAAGAATCGCCGCCCTTTTTCGCCGCTCGCTTCTCCCAAAAGGGAACAGGCCGAAAAAGTGACAACCGCTCTCGCACAGCGTCCCAAGGGAAAACCTACACGTCCCGTTGATTTCGCGGCGAATTCAACAGCAAGACAAGTCCGATGTGAGGCGGGCGAGGACGTTGAGCCCGATGGTCGCGGGCAAGCCTTGGGGCGGGACGGATCGCGCAAAACCGTATCCGCCATGAAAAACCTCCCAAGGACAGCATCTGCATAAACTGGCAATTCTTACGGATACTATGGGGGAAATCCGAAAACGCAGGAGGGTTCCACATTGAAAGCCACAGGTATTGTCCGGCGCATTGACGACCTCGGGCGGGTCGTCATCCCCAAAGAAATCCGCCGCACCATGCGTATCCGCGAGGGCGACCCGCTGGAGATTTACACCGACAAGGACGGCGAAGTTATTTTTAAGAAGTATTCCCCCATGGGCGAGCTGTCCGCTTTTGCCACGCAGATTTGCGAGACGCTGAACAAAACCAGCGGCTTTATGGCCGCCGTGAGCGACCGGGACGTGATCATCGCGGTGTCCGGCGCGGCCAAGCGCGACCTCATGGACAAACGCCTGAGCGAGGGGCTGGAGCACATTATGGAGAGCCGTCAGGTGTACCAGTACAAGCAGAGCGACGCCCAGGTCAACATCGTGGACGGGCAGGACAAATACCGGGTGGGCATCGCCGCCCCCATCATCGCCGAAGGGGATGTGACCGGCTGCGTGCTGTTCGTCATCGCCGAAGGCGCGGCCGTTTTGGGGGACACCGAATACAAGCTCGCCCAAACCGTCGCGGGGTTTCTGGGGAAGCAGATGGAGAGCTGACGGCTGGGGGCAATTACAATGGACAATGGACAATGGACAATTGTCCATGCGCAGCGCAGCGGCTTCGTCGTTGTCAATTGTCCTTTGTTGTTAGCAGTTCAATCGCTTGGTGGTATTTTTTCAGGCGCTGGCGGGCTTTTTTCGTCGAGGGCGGGGAGGCGCGTGGCGTCGCTGTTGTGACGCAAGTCCGCCAGTTTTACTTTTGCGGCCAGGGGGGTTTCCCGTATCCTCGCGACGTAGTCCATGTAATCGACGCCGTCGGCGTGGGTGAGTAGCGACAGGGCGTCCACAATCCGAGGGGGGAATCCCACGCGGCGCAAATCGTCAAGCGTCGTGTCCGTATCCTCGACCACGTCGTGCAGCAGGGCGACGCAGATTTCCGCCTCCGTCTCCATGCCCTCGGCCAAATGAATCGGATGAAAGATATACGGCAAGCCGCTTTTGTCCGTCTGCTCCCTGTGGGCGTCAAAGGCGATACGCATCGCCTTTTTCGTCAGGTCTGTGTACAGCCTGTATGACCCCGCCTTTCCGTTGATTCGGCCTTATCCGCCGCGCTGTTTTCGTGGGTGGCGCGGGCGGCGCGGATGTCGCGGTCGATCTGTTCCCGCAGTTCCTCTGTGGAGGGGAAGAGGCGCTCGGGGCGCAGGAATTTCAGCAGATCCACCCGGATGCTTTGGCCGTACAGGTTGCCCTCGAAGTCCAGGATGTGCGTTTCGAGGGCGGCTTCCCGGCGGAGGGAGACGGTGGGTTTGAGGCCGACGTCGGTCACGGCGGGCAGGGCGTTGCCCCCCACGTGGCAGACGCTGACATACACGCCGTGGGCCGGGCATTGCAGGCCTTCCGGGAGGGGGAGGTTGACGGTGGGCGCGCCCAGGGAGGCCCCCAATTGGCGGCCCCGCGTCACCACGCCGGACAGGCTGTAGGGGTGACCCAGGAACAGCGCCGCCCGCTCCATGTCCCCCTGGGCGACCAGCTTGCGGATATAGGTGGAGCTGACCGTGATCCCCGCCAGCTCCACCCGGGGGATGATGTCGCACCCCACCCCCAGCCGGGCGCATTCCTCGGCGAGACGTTCGGGGTTGCCCTCCCCCCGGTGGCCGAAATGGAAGTCGTACCCCGCCACCAGGTGGGCGGCTTGGAACCGCCCGATGAGCATGTCGGTCAAAAACTGCCGCCAGGGCATCCGCATCAGGCTGTCTTCAAAATGGGCGAAGATGACCTCGTCCACGGCGTACAGCCGCCGGATGAGGTCGGCCCGGTCGCCGGTGGTCTGCAACAGGGGCATGGCGGTCTTGGTGATCAGCGCCTCGGGGTGGCGGTCAAAGGTCAGGGCGCAGGAGGACAGTCCGCCCCGGCCCGCCGCCTCCACGGTGCGCCGCAGCAGCGCCCCGTGGCCGAGATGTACGCCGTCAAAGAATCCCAAGGCAATGGCGCGGCCTTCAGACATGGGAAAGCCCCCCTTTTTTGTTATTGCGGCTCAAAGAAGCTCTTTTCGGTGTATACATACAACCGCCCGTCCCGGGCTTGGGTGCGGCCCAACAGCAAAAAGGTCCCGTCCGGGGCGTAGACCCGGCAGGGGGCGTCCGGCGGGAGGGTTTCCGGGGCCGGGAAGGGGGCCCCGTTGCGGCACATGGCCTCGGTTCGGGCGTTCACCGTAAGGGCCGGGTGGGCGGCAAACAGGCTGTCCACCGGCAGAATCCAGTCCTCCACCCGGCCCTCACGGGCCGCCTGGGCGATGTCGTCAAGGGGGTGGGCCTGGGCCAAGGTGAAGGGGTCGGCGGCGGTGCGGGTCAGGGCGGAGAGGGCGGCCAGGCAGCCCAGCCGACGCCCCAGGTCGTGGGCCAACACCCGGATGTAGGTTCCTTTGGACACCTTGGCCCGGAGGGTGCAGCCGTCGCCGGAGAAGGCCTCCAGGGTGAGGGCGTACACCTGAATGGGCCGGGCCGGGCGCTCCACTTCCAGGCCGCGCCGGTGCAGTTCGTACAGCTTGGCGCCGCCGATTTTGACCGCCGACACCATGGGGGGGATCTGTTCCTGGGGCCCGGTAAATTCGGCCAGGGCGGCCAGGGTCTCCTCGCGGGTGGGGCGAGCCGTCCGGGTTTCGGTCACCAGGCCGGTGATGTCATGGGTATCGGTGGAAAGGCCGAAGGTCAGTTCGGCCAGATATTCCTTGTCGCCCAGGAGGTATTCGCTGGCCCGGGTGGCGCGGCCCACCAGCGCGGGCAGTACGCCGGTGGCCATGGGATCCAGGGTGCCCCCGTGGCCGATCCGCCGCTGCCGGAGCATCCCCCGCAGACGGGCCACCACATCGTGGGAGGTGTGATCCCGGGGCTTGTCCACCACCAGCACGCCGTTCACAGCTCGTCCACGCCCAAGTATGTTTTGAAGGCTTGCAACACAGCCTGTTTGGCCGTTTCCATGCCGCCGGGGACCTTGGCCCCCGCCGCCCGCTCATGCCCGCCGCCGCCCAACAGGGCGCAGAGGCGGTTGGCCTCCCACTTGGTGGAGGTGCGCACCGACAGCTTGCACACGCTGGCCGACACCTCCCGGAGCACCGCGCCGATTTCCACCCCCTCGATTTGGCGGGAGAGGGCGGAGATGTTGTCCACATCGTCCTCGGCGGCGCCCAGGGCGGTCAGCTCGGCGGCGGTGAGACAGCCCAGGGCCACGGCGCCGTTTTGGTAAAAGGCCATGTTGTCAATGAGCAGGGCCTCCACCTTGAGGCGGGCCCGGGACTTGGACTCGAACATTTCAGTGTGGAGGGCGTCGCAGTCGATGCCGGTGGCCAGCAGGGCGGCGGCCACCCGGTGGGTGAAGGCGGTGGTGTTGGTATAGCGGAAACAGCCTGTGTCGGTGGACACGGCCAGGTAGAGGGGCAGGGCGATGTCCCGGGAGAGGGGGACGCCGAGGGCCCGGAGCAGGGAGAAGATGATCTCCCCGGTGGCCGCTCGGCCGGGCATAACGAGGTTGTTGCGGGCGAACCGGGGGTTGGTGGGGTGGTGATCGACGGACAGGGTCACCTCTCCGGCCAGGGGGCGGTAGCCCGGCGGCAGGAGCGTCGGCGCGGCCACATCCACCGACACCAGCACAGCGCCCTCGGGGGGGGCTTGGCTGTCGGCCAGGTAGGGGGCGGCGTAGGGCCTGTAACGGGGGGTGATGTCCGGATTGGGCAGCACGAAGGCGGTCTTGCCCAGGGCGCGCAGCCCGGCGCACAACCCCGCCGCCGACCCCAGCGTATCCCCGTCGGGGCGCTGATGGGTGAGCAGGTAGATACAATCCAGCCCGGCCAAAAGCCGGGCCGCCTCGCGAATGGTCATATGGCCGTTCCTCGTTTCTTCTGTGGGGGCCGGTTGGGCCCCTTTACAAAAATAGGGGCCGATGCTGTCATCGGCCCTGTGTTTTTATTCCGTGTCTTCCTGTTGCGCCTCTTCCTTGGGGGCGACCCGGGCGAGGAGTTCGTAGATATGCGCGCCCCGGGCCAGGGAGTCGTCGATGAGGAATTGCAGCTGGGGGGTGTAGCGCAGGTTGAGGGAGACGGCCAATTCATGGCGCAGAAAGCCGGAGGCCGATTTGAGACCCCGGGCCACATCCCGGGCGGCCTCCTCGTCCCCCAGGACGCTGACGGACACCTTGGCCCGGCTCAAGTCCCGGGCGGCCTCCACGTGGGTCAGGCTGACCAGGCCCTGCACCCGGGGGTCCTTCAGCGAACCCACCAGGCGGGACAGCTCCCGCAATATTTCCTCATTGATCTTCTGCATCCGGTTGTCAGACGGCATGGGTTCCTCCTTGTGGTCGGAACAATTAAACATTAAAAATTAAAAATTAAGAATTAAGAATTTTGGTATCGCGGCGCGATTCTTTTTTCTTTATCTTGCGATTTCTTCGATGATGAAGGCTTCGATGATGTCGCCTTCTTTGATGTCGTTGAAGCGTTCTACGCCGATGCCGCATTCGTAGCCGGCGGCCACTTCTTTGGCGTCTTCTTTGAAGCGTTTGAGGGAGGCCAGGTCTCCGTCGTGGACGACGATGCCGCTCCGGACGACGCGGACTTTGGCCGAACGGGCCATTTTGCCGTCCAGGACATAGCTGCCGGCCACGGTGCCCACGCCGGTGACCTTGAACACCTGGCGCACCTCGGCCCGGCCCAGGGTGACCTCTTTGTACTGGGGCGCCAGCAGGCCCTTCATGGCGGCCTCGGTCTCCTCAATGGCCTCGTAGATGACCCGATAGAGCCGCAGATCGACACCCGCCCGCTCGGCGTTTTCCCGGGCCGACGGGTCGGGGCGGACGTTGAAGCCGATGATAATGGCGGAGGTGGTGGCCGCCAGGAGGACGTCGGACTCGTTGACCGCGCCCACGGCGTTGTGGATGACCCGCACCCGCACCTCTTCGTTGGACAGTTTTTCCAAAGAGGCCTTCAGGGCCTCCGCGGAGCCCTGGACGTCGGCCTTGACAATCAGGTTGAGGTCTTTGATCTGCCCCTCCTGAATCTGGGCGAACAAATCCTCCAGGGTGACCTTCTGCTGGGTGGGGCGGGCGTTTTCGTCCCGCTCGTGCTGCTTGCGTTGCTCCACCAGCTCCCGGGCCATGCGCTCGTCGGCCACGGCGTGGAACTGATCCCCCGCCTCGGGCACTTCGGACAGGCCGATGATCTCCACCGGCACCGCGGGGCCCGCGTGTTCCAAACGGCGGCCCTTGTCGTCGTTCATGGCGCGCACACGGCCCACCGTCTTGCCGGCGATGATGATGTCCCCCTGGTTGAGGGTGCCGTTTTGCACCAGCAGGGTGGCCACCGGGCCGCGCCCTTTGTCCAGCCTGGCCTCGATGACGCTGCCCCGGGCCGGGCGGTTGGGGTTGGCCTTCATGTCGGCCATGTCGGCGGTGAGGATGACCATTTCCAGCAGGCGTTCCACGCCGCTGCCGGTCTTGGCCGACACCGGGCAGA
>JAITQI010000150.1 GCA_031289065.1 Oscillospiraceae bacterium | reverse complement strand
CAGGGGGTTGAGCTTGAGCCGCACGGCGTTTTCCCGCTGGACCTGGGTGGGGTAGATGAAACTGCGCCCGATATATCGGTTCTTCACAAAGCCGGACACCAGCGGCAGCCCGCTGGCCTCGGCAAACCCCGCCGCCGCCTCCAGACCGCTGTCCGGCACGCCGCACACCACGTCGGCCTCCGCCGGATGCTCCCGGGCCAGGATGCGCCCCATGTTGAGCCGTGCGTCATACACGCACAGCTTGTCGATAATCGAATCGGACCGGGCGAAGTAGATGTACTCAAAAATACACAGCCCCGCCCCCGACGGCTTGTCCTTCCCAAAAAAGGCGATGTCGGTCACCTGTCCGTTCTCGATGATGACGATCTCCCCGGGCTGCACATCCCGCACCAGCGTAAACCCCGAACTGTCCAAAGCGCAACTCTCCGAAGCCACCGCCAGCCCGTGGGCGTTCGCCCCGAGACACAGGGGACGGAACCCATGCCTGTCCCGGGCGGCCACCAGCTTGCCGTCGCTGGACAGGATGACCAGCGTAAAGGCCCCCTCGATGAAGGACAGCGCCCGTTTCACCCCGACCATCAGGCTGTCCGCCTTGCGGATTTCATAGGCCACCAGGGCGGCGATCACCTCGCTGTCGCTGCTGGCCTCGAAGTTGATACCCCGGCTGGCCAACCCGTCGCGAAGCCATTTGGCGTTGGTAATGTTGCCGTTGTGCGCCAGGGCGACGCGCCCGGTGAGAAATTCCGTGACAAAGGGCTGCACATTGCGCAGGGTGTTGGCGCCGGTGGTGGAGTAACGGGTGTGCCCGATGACCAGGGAGCCGGTCAGCTCCCGCAGCTCGGCCTCGGAAAACACCTCGCTGACCAGGCCGACTTTTTTGTGACAAAAGATACTCTGCCCCTGCAGCGCCGCGATGCCCGCGCCCTCTTGGCCCCTGTGCTGCATGGCCAACAGGCCGTTGTACGTCATGCCGACCGCCTCGGCGGAGGTCGCCTGCCTGTCCCGCAGACTCACCCCAAATACCGCGCATTCCTCATGCAACTTCAACCCAGAACCATTCCTCTCTCGTGTCTATCCTCAGTTTTCATACGTCCTGATGACCCCTTGGGCCACCGTCAGACGGGTCGTCCGCATATCCATGGCCTGCTTTTCCAAGTACCGATGGGCCTCCGGCTCGGTCATGCGCAGGCAGGACACCAACAGGCACTTGGCCCTGTCGATGACCCGCAGATCCTCGATTTGTTGCAGCAGCCGTTCATTTTCCCCCCGCAGGGCCGAAACCTTGGCAAACGCCGCCCGGGCCAAATGCACCGAGTTGGCGAACACCCCTTTGCCCATGGGCTTGGGAATGGCGAACACGCCGGACGCCCCCACCCGCTCAGACACCTCGTCAAACAGCTCGGCCCGCACCACCAGAATCACCTGACACGCCCCCCGCGCCGCCGCCTCAATCGCCAGCTTCTCCCCGAACCCGTCGGACAGCGGCGTGTTGATGACGCACAGGTCGAAACATCGCGCCAGCATCAGCTGCCTGGCCTCCTCGCAACCGCTGACAATGATGATCTCCTTCAACGGCTCCTGGGACAGCACTTCCATAAAATAGGCCAGGCTCTTTTCGGTGTTGGACACGATCAGCACGTTATCCAAACCGCCACACTCCTTTTCTCTCTTCACTCCACGGTGACGCTCTTGGCCAGATTCCGGGGCTTGTCGATGTCCATCCCCCGCATGGCCGCCACATAGTAGGCAAAAAACTGCATGGGGATGATGGTCATGCTGGGGGTGAAGATGTCCGGTGTCCGGGGCACCTCAAACAGCGCGTCGGCCACCGTTTTGATCTTCTCGTCCCCCTCCTGGGCCAGCGCCAGCACTTCGGCTCCCCGGGCCTTGACCTCCAGGATGTTGGAGCGCAGCTTGTCGGCCATGCTCACCGTGGCGGCCAGCGCCACCACCAGCGTCCCCCGTTCCAGGAGGGCGATGGGGCCGTGCTTGAGCTCGCCGGCCGCATAGGCCTCCGAGTGTATGTAAGAAATTTCCTTGAGCTTGAGGGAGGCCTCCAGCGCCGCCGCGTAATCCAGGTTGCGCCCGATGAGGAAAATGTCCTTGGCGCCGTAATATTGGGCGGCGTAATACTGCATGGTTTCCTTGCAGCCGAGAAGGGCGTCGGCCTTGTCCGGCAGGGCCTGCAACTCTTTCAGCAGGGAGGCGTTGTCCTCATCGGACAGGCGGCCCAGGGCGCGGCCCAAGTAGACGGCCAGCAGATACATGACCGCCAGCTGGCAGGAATAGGCCTTGGTGGTGGCCACGGCGATTTCCGGCCCGGCGTTGGTGTAGATAACATGTTCGGCCGACCGGGCAATCGAACTGCCCAGAACATTGACCACCGCCAGCGTCTTGGCCCCCTTCTCCCTGGCATAGCGCAGGGCGGCCAGGGAGTCTGCCGTCTCCCCCGATTGGCTGATGATGACCACCAGCGACCGGTCGGTGAGCAGCGGCTCCTGATAGCGGAATTCCGAGGCCAGCTCCACCTCGGCGGACAGCCCGGCCACCCGCCGGATGACATGTTTGCCCACCATACCGGCGTGGGCCGCCGAACCGCAGGCCACGATGTACAGCCGGTCGATGGCCTCCACCTGCGCCCGGGTCAGGGAGACGTCGGGAAAAACGACCTCCCCGTCGTGAATCTTGCTGGAAATGGTGTCCCGCAGGACCCGAGGCTGCTCCATAATTTCCTTCATCATGAAGTGCTCATAGCCCCCCAGAGAGGCCGCGTCAATGTCCCAGTCCACATGGTAGGGGGTCTTGGACACCGGCTCCCGGTTGACGTTGTAAAACCGCGCCCCGTCCTTGGTCAGCACCGCCGCCTCGCGTTCCGACAGCTCATAGTAGTCCCGGGTGTGGGCGATCAGGGCCGGAATATCCGAGGCCATGAGCGCCCCCGACTTGCACAGGCCCACAATCAGCGGGCTGTCCTTGCGCACCGCGACGATCTGCCCCGGCGCGGCGGCCGACAGCACCCCCAGCGCGTAAGAACCGCCCAGCTTGTTGCGCACCTTGAGCACCGTGTCCAACAGGTCGCCGGTGTCGTAGTAGGCCAAAAGGTTTACAATAACCTCCGTATCGGTTTGGGACTGAAAGGTGTATCCTTTTTCCAGCAGCATCTGTTTGAGTTCAATGTAGTTTTCGATGATCCCGTTGTGCACCACGGCGAAACGGGCGTCCTGGCTCAGGTGGGGATGGGCGTTTAAGTCGCTGGGTTCGCCGTGGGTGGCCCAACGGGTGTGCCCCAAGCCCACCGTCCCCCGGGTGTCCCCGGCGGTCTCCAGTTGGCGGCGCAATTCGGCCAGCCGACCCTTGGACTTGATGACGGTCAGCCCGCAGTCCTGTTGCAGGGCGACGCCCGCCGAGTCATACCCGCGGTATTCCAGCTTGGCCAGCCCGCCCATGAGAATCGGAACCGCTTGCTCCGACCCGGCGTAACCCACGATGCCGCACATGCAAAACGCCTCCTTCGCCGTCAATGGGGATTCGTATCGTTAAATTTTCGTGTAGAGCTGCTTGTAGGGGTTCTGCGTGTTGGGCTTGAGCACCCAAAAGGGCGTGGCGAAAATCTCGTCCAAGCTCAGGGCGAACCGCTGGGCATAGTCGGCCAGGTCGGCGCGGATTTCGTCCAGGTCTTCCGCTTCGGCCTTCTCGCAGGACACTTGGGCGGGCAACGACCCCGGCCCCTCGTCACATCGTATGAAGATCTTGCCCCCGTGCATACCGGTACCGGTGAAATTTCCCACCGGCGGATGGCCGGACACGCCCAGCCCCAGCACGATGATCCGCCCCCCGGCCAGGTATTCGCCCAGGAAGCTGCCCGCGGCGCCCCCAACGATGATAACCGGGATTTTATCGGCGTACTCCTTCATGTGGATGCCGGTGCGGTAGCCCGAACCGTCCCGCACATAGATCCGTCCGCCCCGCATGGCGTAGCCCAGCGCGTCCCCCGCGCTGCCGTGCACCTCGATGAGGCCGTCGTTCATCGTGTCGCCCACCGCGTCCTGGGCGTTGCCGTTGACGGTGATGTTGGCGCCGTTCAAATAGGCCCCCAGGGCGTTGCCCGGCGTCCCGTCGATGGTGATGTTGACGCCGCTCAACCCGGCGGCGATAAACCGCTGACCCAGGCAGCCCTCAATGCGCACGTCCTCTCGGGCGTTGCGCACTCGGTCGTTTAAGTCTCTGAAATGAAGCTCCCGCGCCGCTATGTTCACGCCTTCGCGCCTCCCAACTTGACGCCCCTGTCCTCCTTGGAGA
>JAITQI010000109.1 GCA_031289065.1 Oscillospiraceae bacterium | reverse complement strand
CTTTTGGGCGGCAAAGGAAAGCGGCTTCGGCGGGGGGTAGGGTCGGGGCAAAAGGTTGCGGGGGCAGGCGTTCAGAATCTTTGAACGCCCGCCCCCGCTGTGAGCGGAGAGGGGAGGTTATGGCTTGTCCCCGAAAGGGAAAGCGTGATTTTTCCGGGCGGTTATTGCCTTTCGTCCGGGATGTCTATGGTGTAGGCGGCCCCGGCGCGGTTGTCGGCGTCCATCTCGGTGTAGGTCAGGCGCAGGCCGGTGGTGTCGGCGGGGATTTGGTAGAGCATGTGGTAGGTGGCGGGGGTGTCCGGCGTGAGGGTGAACGCCGTGGGCATCATGGTTTCGTCGAGGGGGTCGAGGGGGTAGATGTAGTCGGGGAAGGCGGGGGCGTTCAGGTAGAAGTCGAAGGTGCCCATGGGCTGGCTTCCCTCCGCGCAGGACTCGGAGAGGGTCACGTCCACCAGCGTGTACCCGGTGGGGGGCGTGTACCCGGCGTAGGAGGCGGGCGTTTCGACGGCGAGCACGGTGAAGGAGAACCACGAGGTGGTGTAGGTTTCCCCCACCCGGCAGGCGACGTCCCCCCGGATCAGGTCGGAGATGGTGTCCCCAATGGGGCCGCAGGCGGTCAGGAGGAAGAGGGCGGCGAGGCATAGGAGGGCGGTGAGTTGTTTTTTCATGGTGGCATCCTTTCAATTGACAATTGACGATGGACAATTGACAATTTGGGGTTATCGCGCCGGGGCGCGATAAATGCAATCGCCGCGTCAGCGGCTCCGCAATTTTTCATTCTTCATTAGCCCTCACGGCTTGACAGGAAGATTTCGATATTCTATAATAGAGACAGAGAGCGGCCCGTCATGGACGGTCGCGCTCAGCTTAGGGATTATCTTGGCCCGGGTTTTGTACCCCGAACCGAAAGAGTAACCGCCATACCTTGCACGGGGGGGCGGTTACTTCTTTTTGTCGTTATGATCTCGGATCAACAGCACCAGTACCGCAAACGCGATCATCAGCGCCAGAGCCTCGTATACCGACAACGTATATCACCTCCTTTCGGAGGCGAGCGCAACCGTCCCGCAAACCGCCCACTGTCCTGTGTTCTATTGTAGCGGGTTTTGTCGGGCGTGTCAATCGAAAGAGGAACCCCGCGCTTTGGCGCGGGGTTCCTCTTTCGATAGTTAATCCCTAATTCGCGCCCACTGGGGTTTCGAGGTTTTGATCGCCGTATTGGGGGGCGGGGTCGCCTTCTTGGAGGAACTGGACGGCGTCCACTTCGGCCAGGAGGGTTAGGGAGTTGGTGATGGCTTTGATGGCGGTGGCGTGGCCGAAGGGGGGGGGCGTGGCGTAGAAGGTTGCGGGGAGGTTGACGTAGCACACCCCGGCTTCCAGGGATACGCCCAGGAGGCGTGTCCCCTCGGGGAGGGCGGAGGACAGGGAGGTGTCGTTGGGGCCTTTGAAGAGGACTTCCAGGACATAGCGTTCGGCGTGTTCGTTTTCCCGGATGGCGATGAGGTGGGTTTCCGGGGTGAGCGCTTCCGTGTCCTCGTTGAAGAAGTACAGGATCACCGGCGTTTCCACGGGGACGAGCACCAGGGTCTCCCCGGTGAAATCGGCGGCGGTGAAGCGGCTTTTGCCGGCGGCGGGGTAGGGGACGCCCTCGGCCTGAAAGGCCACCTCGCTCACGCCGGGCAGGGCGCACAGGGTCAGGGCGGCGCAGGCCTCGGTCACGGTCAGGGGCCCGCCGGTCAGGGCGAGGAACTCCGCCGACATGTTCAGGGTGAGCACCCCGTCGGACAGGGTGTGGGACAACGCTCGGACGCCCGCGGGAAAGGCCGGGCGCAGGCCCTCCGCGGCGGGGGTTTCGGTGAGTTTGGCCAGGCAGAAGGGGATGGGGTCGCCGCCGGGCACCAGCCAAACCGGTTCCACCAGGGACTCTTGGGCGTCGCTTGCCGCCCAGTCGGTGGGGTAGTAGACCGCCACCGCGCCGTCGGCGGGGGACGGGGCGGGGTCGCTCCCGGCGCAGCCCGCCAGCAGACACAGGGCGCAGAGCAGACAAACAAGACGCTTCATGCCGGGCCTCCTTGCCGTTTTGGGCTGAGGGGGAAGCTCGCGACGGCCCGTGTGCTGCCGCCGGGGGGGCTTTCCAAGCGGACGTCGCCGCCGTAGCGCTCCACGGTGTCCTTGACGATGGACAGCCCCAGCCCCGCGCCCCCGGCCTCCCGGGAGCGGGCCTTGTCCACCCGGTAAAACCGTTCGAAGACGCGGGGCAGGTCCTCTTCGGCGATGCCCGGGCCGGTGTTGTCCACAATGAGGGTCACCCGTCCGTCCCGGACGAAGGATAGCGCCCGTACCGTGCCCTCTGGCCTGTTGTATTTGACGGCGTTTTCCATGAGGTTGAACACGATCTGGTACAGCCCGTCGGCCCCGGCTTCCACCAGGCAGCCGTCGTCGGCGGAGACCTCCACGGAGACACCGGCCTGTTTGGCCAAGGGTTTCAGGCGGTGGGCCGCCAGGACGATGACCTTTTTGAGGTCGAGGGTGGCGGTGGGCTCGAAGACCTCGGCGTCCAAGCGGGTCAGGGCGAGGAGCTTTTCGGTCAGGCGGGTCAGGCGGTCGCTCTCGTCGCCGATGTCGGTGACGAACTCCCGCATGATGGACGTGTCGATGTTTTCCGTTTGCAGGATGGAGTCGGCCAGCAGACGGATGGAGGCCAGGGGGGTCTTGAGCTCATGGGAGGCGTCGGCCACAAAGCGCCGCCGGGCGGCTTCGGTCTTTTGCAGGCGGCCGGTCAGCTCGTTGAACTCGTCGGCCAGGGAGGCCAGCTCGTCCCGCCCCCGCCGGGTGACGCGGTGGCTGTACTGCCCCGCCCGCACCAGCCGGATGCCCCGGAGCAGATCGCTCAGCCGCCGGGCCAGCGCCCGGGAGAGGACGATGCTCAGCACCAGCACCAGGGAGGCCAAAACCACCGAAATGCTGGTCATATTGTCCTGAAGGGCTTGGAGGATGCGGGCCTGTTCGGCGTCGTACTCGTAGAGGTACACCGCCCCCAGCACCCGACCCCGGCCCATGACCGGCACGGCGGCGCGGCTTTCAAAGGCCCCCTCGGCGTAAGCGCTGACGAAGACGTCGGCCCCCGCCAGGGCGCGGAAGATTTCGGGGCGCAGGACGTAACGGCCCTGGGTGTTTTCGGTGACCGCGTTGTCGTAGACCGCCAGCCCGTCGGCGTCGGTGACCACGATGCGGGACACGCCCTGGTCGTTGAGGATGCCCATGATCTGCCCGGCGTCCTTGGCGGTGAGGATGTCCAGGCTGGCCAGGGAGGAGGCGATGAGGCCCGCTCGGGTGGACAGGCTGTTTTCTTTGGCTCGGAAGATGAGGCTTTGGGAGATCAGAATGGGGTAGCTGTTGAACAGCACCAGCATGGCGATGATGATGGCGATGTAGGACAGCGCGATCTTCAACTGGTAACGTCCGGCCAGGAAGAACCGGCCCGGCTTTTGCCGGGCTTCGGGGGTCTGTGTGGTTTCAGCCGTAAGCGTCACGTCCTTCATCAGGGCAGAAGTCAGAAACAGGGGCGCGCCGTTTCACTATTGGGCGTCCCCGCGCTGGCCGGGGTCTTCCGCCGCCGGTTTGCAGTAGTAGCCCACGCCCCATTTGGTGAGGAGGTATTCGGGACGGGCGGGGTTTTTCTCCAGCTTTTCCCGGAGGCGGCGCACGTGGACGTCCACCGTGCGGATGTCCCCGGGGTATTCGTAGCCCCAGACGATGTTGAGCAGGCTTTCGCGGGTATAGACCCGGCCGGGGTTGCGCATGAGCAGTTCCATCAGATCGAACTCTTTGGCGGTCAGGTCGGTGGGGCGGCCGTCGGCGGTGACGGCGCGTTCGGCGGTGTTGAGGCGGATGTGCCCCAGTTGGAGGATTTCGGCGGCGTCCCGCTGGCTCGGGGCGGAGACCCGGCGCAGGATGGCCCGGATACGGGCCTTGAGTTCCATGATATTAAAGGGTTTGGTCAAGTAGTCGTCCGCGCCGTACTCAAAGCCGATGAGCTTGTCGGTGTCCTCCCCCCGGGCGGTGAGCATGATGACGGGCACCGAGGAAAACTCCCGAATGCGGCGGCAGGCCTCCAGGCCGTCGATTTTGGGCATCATGAGGTCGAGGAGGATCAGGTCAAACCGGCCCTCCCGGGCCAGGCGCACCGCGTCCTCGCCGTCGTAACAGCCCTCCACCTCGTAGCCCTCATGGGCCAGGTTGAAGGTGATACCCTTGACCAGAATTTTTTCGTCGTCAACTACGAGGATTCGCATGAAAGGGCCTCCTTTTTGCGCTTGGGGGCGGGGGATTAATTAAGAATTAAAAATTAAAAATGATGGAATCGCGCTGTGCGCGATGATGGCATTTCCCGCGCCGAGCGCGTATTGAAGTCGCCGCGTAGCGGCTCCGCAAGTTTTAATTCTTCAGTTTTAATTCTTAATTCGTAACATTTCCGGTCTTGATGTAGGGGCGGAGGGTTTCCAGGGTTTTCGCGCCGATGCCGCTGACTTCGGTGAGGGCGTCCGGGGTGGGGAAGGGGCCGTGTTCGGCGCGGTAGGCTACGATGCGGGCGGCCAGGGCGGGGCCGATGCCGGGCAGGTCGGTCAGTTCTTCGGCGGAGGCGGTGTTGATGTCGATGCGCAGGTCGGCGGCGGGGCCTTCGGAGGGCACGGCGGCGGGTGTCGCGGACGGCGCGGCGGGTTCGGGGGTCAGCGCCGCCGTCTGTTCGTTGGGCGCGTGTTCGGTTCGGATCTCATAGGTACCGGCGCGGGGCCGGACGCCGAAGAAATACCCGATGGAGAAGGCGGCGAACAGGAGGCAAAGACCCAGCGCGAGGATATGGAATTTGACGCGGGGCATGGGGCCTCCCTCCCTGTATAAACACCGATTTTGTCCGACAACCGCCTTGCATGTGCGGACGCGCACTGATATAATAGAGACCAGCCGATTTGGCGGCTTCCGCCGCCGAGCGGGTTGAGAGGTCAAAGGGAAGCGATCAGAAGGGTGTGCGAGGATATGCCGCGGCGTGAACGAAGGAGAATTTTTTCGCGGGGGGCCGCCTGTTTGGCGGCGCTGGCGCTATGTTTGTCCTTGGGGGCGGTTGGGCCGACGGCTCGGGCGCTGACGCTACCGCCGGTGGAAATCACCGCCCGGGCGGCGCTGCTTGTGGACGTCAACTCGGGGGAAACGCTGTATGAACGGGGCGTCCATGTCAAGGCCTATCCGGCCAGCCTGACCAAAATCATGACCGCGTTGCTGGCGCTGGAATTCGCCGAGGCCGACCCGGGGGGGCTGGATCAGGAGGTCACCGCCTCGGAAACGGCGCTGGCCGATCTGCCCTTTGACGGCAGCACCGCCAACATCGTCGCCGGGGAGACCATGACGCTGCGGGATTTGCTGTACTGCATGATGCTGCCCTCGGCCAACGAGGCCAGCAATATCATCGCCGAGCGGGCGGCGGGGAGCCTTTCCGCCTTTGTGGCGCGGATGAACGAGCGGGCCCAGGCGCTGGGCTGCGAAAACACCCATTTTGCCAACCCCCACGGCCTGCACGACGAGGACCACTACACCACCGCTTACGACATGTACCTGATCACCCGGGAGGCGCTCAAGCACCCGGTGTTCGTGGAGATTAGCAACACGGCCACCTATCCGATTCCGGCCACCAACAAGAGCCCGGCCCGGGCGCTGTACACCACCAACCACCTGATTTCGGCCCACAATACGCCCCAGTATATCTATTACCAGGCCCAGGGCGTCAAGACCGGCAACACCTCTATGGCGGGGCACTGCCTGATTTCCACCGCCAAGAACACCAAGAAAAAAGATCTCTATTTGCTCAGCGTCGTGCTGGGCGCGGAGAGGGAGGCGGACACCGACCGGGTGCTCAGCTTTGTGGAGACCAAGCGGCTGTTCGAGTGGGGGTTTGAGAACTTCACCACCAAAACGCTGCTGCGCACCACAGAACAAATCTGCGAGGAGGACGTGGTGCTGGGCCAGGATACGGACAAGGTCATGCTGGTGCCCGCCCGGAGCTTGGAGGCGTTGGTGCCCGAGCTTCTCGACCTGGCGGATGTGCGCCGGGAGATCAAGCTGTTCGACGAGGGCGGGGTGACCGCTCCGGTGACCCGGGGGCAGACGCTGGGGGAGATCACCCTGAGCTACGAGGGCCGGGCGTTCGGCGTCATTCCCTTGGTGGCCTCCTACGGGGTGCTCCGGGACGAGACGCAGAACATCCAGAACAGCGTCAAAACCTTCTTCGACCAGGACTGGGTTCGGTTTTCCCTGGCGGGGTTGGCCGTCGCCGTCGTGGTGTACGTGGCCTTCGTGATCGTGTACAACTACCGGCGCCGCCGGGAGCGGGGCCGGGGCAGCTATCGGGGCCGCCGCCGGGGGTGGCGGCGGAAGAGACGATGAACAATTGACAATTGACGATTGACAATTGTTGGTTGGGTTACGTTTGGGTTCCGGACTCTCGGTCTATGCGTTCGCGTTCGGCTTGGGGGAGGCGGAGGTAGATGGGGGTCAGTTTGTCCGGGGGGCAGGTTTCGCCCCGGGCGGCGGCCTGTTCGGCCAGGACGGCGACCGCCCAGGCGGAGGGGTGCCGCAGGGGGACGGGGGGCAGCCGAGCGGGGTTGTCCCCACGAAGATTATAGCACAGCTCGGCCCCGTCTCCAACCAAAACGGGGGCTTTTTTTTGTATTTCGGCCCACAGGTCGGCGGCGGACAGCGCCCGGTCGGGGGTCAGGCGGGCGAGGGTTCCGTTTTCGGCTTGAAACAGCGCGTTATACACCTGGCCGCGCCGGGCGTCCATGACCGGGCAGACGAGGCCCCCCATGTGGGAGGCCCCCAGGGCGGCGGCCTCCAGGGCGGACACGCCGCAGCAAGGCACTCCCCAGCCCCAGGCCAGCCCCGCCGCCGTGGACACGCCGATGCGCAGCCCGGTAAAAGAGCCGGGGCCCCGGGTCACGGCCACCAGGCCGACGGTTTTGGGGTCTGTTTGGGTGTTTTCCAGCAGGGACTGGATCATGGGCATCAGGGTCTGGGAGTGGGTCAGCCCGCTGTTTTGGAAGCTCTCCCCGATGAGGGCGCCCGCCCGGTACAGCGCGGCGGAGGCGGTGCGGGAAGAGGCGTCAAAGGCCAGGATGGTCACAGGTCAAAATCCTCCAATCGGGATTGTCCGGGTGGCTGTCGAGGGTGACGTACAGCGTGTCCGGCGGCAGCGCCCCCTCGGCCCGTTCGCTCCACTCTATGGCGCACACCCCGCCCCGGGCCAGATAGTCCTCCCAACCGATGTCAAACAGATCTTCCGGCCCGCTCAGGCGGTACAGGTCAAAATGGAACAGGGGCAGGGGCCCCGGGTGTTCGTGGGCCAAGGCGAAGGTGGGGCTGGTCACCGGGCCGACGGCCCGAAGGCCCCGGGCCAGCCCGCGCACAAAGGCGGTCTTGCCCGCCCCCACATCCCCCCGCAGCGCCAGCACGGCCGGCGCGCGCAGCGCCCGCCCCATCGCCTCGCCGAGGGCCTCCGTCTCCCCCGCGCCGACGG
>JAITQI010000153.1 GCA_031289065.1 Oscillospiraceae bacterium | reverse complement strand
TTGAACCAACGACACGAGGATTTTCAGTCCTCTGCTCTACCGACTGAGCTACAGAGGCAGGTTGAGCTTGCGGACAAACACGCGCCGGAGTTGCGCATTTGCCCGGCAAAACTCGCCCTTCCTTGGCGACCCCGAACGGGCTCGAACCGTCGACCTCTAGCGTGACAGGCTAGCGTTCTAACCAACTGAACTACGGGGCCATATTGGTGGGAACAGCAGGGCTCGAACCTGCGACCCCATGCGTGTAAGGCATGTGCTCTTCCAGCTGAGCTATACTCCCCTGTGTGAACAACAAGCCCCAGCGGCGACACCAATAATTATAACCAATGGGGAGGCCTGTTGTCAACCCAAAATTTGCGGAAACTCTTTTTTATTTTTCATGCCTTGGGGAACCCCCGCCCGGCGGCCGGTTTGCGGGCGGACAGGAACCACCGTTCCTCCTCCGGGCGTGGTCGGCGCAAAGCTTTGTCCCCGTAAAGCCGCACATCGCAAAACCCCGCCTCCCCCAGGAGAGAGAGCCACTCTTTTTCGGTGTAAGCCCGCTGACAATGCTCCTCGTCGTACCGGCGCCACAGCCCCCCCGCCCGAACAAACAGGGTGACGCTGTGCCGCGCCAGCCGGGCGCGGGCGTTCCAGTCGGTGCGCCAGACACAGTGAAGGTCGTCTGTCTGGCTGACCGAAGCCGTGCCGTTTGCCGCCTCGAAATAACCCGGCGGGCGGACGTCGAACAGCAACAGCCCGCCCGGCTCCAAAAACAGGAACACCCGGGCCAGCGCCCGCCGGAGAGCGGCGGGATCGGTCAAATAGTTGAAGCTGTCAAAAGAGGACACGGCGGCGTCCACCGTGCCGTAGAGATCGAGCCGCTGCAGGGGCTGACACAAAAACAACGGCGGCAAGGGCAACCCCGCGCACCGGGCCGCCGCGCAGGCCAGCATGTCGGGGGAGGCGTCCACCCCGATGACCTCGTAGCCCCGTTCCGCAAGCACCGCCGACAGCGCCCCGGCGCCGCAACCCAAATCCAGCGCCAACCGCACGGGCCGCCCCAGCCGGGCGAAACGGCGTTCGGCAAAATCGGCCCACCCCCCGTAATCGGCGTGGGCCATGAGCGCGTCGTAATAGGGGGCCAGAACGGTGTAGGCGTTCATTCGATGGGCCCGTCCAGAATGCGTTTGTAGCCGTCCGCGCCGTAGAGCAGGGCGCGGTTGACCCGGCTGATGGTGGCTGTGGACGCGCCGGTTTCGGCCACGATGTCGGCGTACACGTTGCCCAAGTGAAGCATTTGGGCAACGTGGAACCGTTGGCTCATGGCCCGCAGTTCGCTCATGGTGCACAGATCCGCGAAGAAAGCGTAGCAGTCTTCCCGCGTGTCCAACGACATGACGGCGTCGAACAGCACATCCAGCTGATGGCTGGGCAGTATATCCTTCATCCTGTGTTGGCCCCCTTGCCCATATTTCTCCCTCTTATTTTAACGTTTCAACGCGGCAAAGTAAAGGGAAATTTTCACATCTTTCCGCACAAATACATAAAATGGGTTACTTTTTGGGAGGTGAGCGGCTTGAAGCCAACGGAAAAAAAGCCCGGAACCCTCTCCCGGGCCACCTATGAAGCCACGCTCTATCAGGGTGCGCAACCGACGCTCACCCTACGCGCCAACATTTTTCGGCTGGGCGGCGGGCACCATTCCCCGGGAGCCCGCCGGGTCAACGCCCACTATCAGGCCCTGTCCCGCCGCCTCGCCCGATGGGGCAAGGGGCCGCTGTCCCGCCGGGCGGCCGCGGCCAAACGCCGGGCCGGGCCGGAGGGGTTTTCCCCCTACGGGATGACCGTCACCCATCAGGTGACCCGGGCGGCGGGCGGCCTGCTCTCCCTTTACCACGACCACACCGAGTCCGACGGCGTCCGCGCCGCCGTCTGCCGTACCGCCGATACCTGGCGTCTGAACACCGGTACGCCGGTCACCCTGCCCATGCTGTGCGGCGGCGGGAAGGGCGTCAAAAAACTGCTCCGCCTGGCCCTCCAAGAGGCCGAACGCCAAGCGCCCTCAAACGTCCCCTTCACCGCCCCCTACCGGAAAGCCCTGCGCCGCCGCTTCCGCCGGGATCGCTTCTACCTGACCGACGAAGGCGTCGCCCTGTTCTGGGAGGCGAAGAACACCGCCCCGGCGGAAACCGGCCCCGTAACGGTGCTCATCCCCTACGAGGCGGCAGGCCTGGAGGCCGACCTGTCGGATGCGCTCCCGGCGGAGGGCACAACAGAGAAGGCCCCCCGCCAAAAGAAGGGCCGCCTCTTCGCCGGAACTTAGCGCCTGCGGGGCACCGGCGAGACCCCGGGCGGTCATTTATCTTTCAACCTGCCCAAGGGAACCTCATATCTGCTGACCAACTCGTACAGCGGATCCTCCCCTTTCAAAATATCTTTATACGAGGCAAACTGTTGATACAACTCCAAATTCTCGAGGATTTCCCGTGTCTTGCTCGGCCCAATGGTTCTGGCTGTGCCGCCGCCGGACAGGCGCATATTCGCGGCAAGCGATCTGCTGTCTCCGTTGGCTGTGATCCTGCGCTCAAAGTGAAGATTCCCGTTGGAACGGTAATCGCATTGGACGCCGTATTGCTCAAGAGCTTTGCAGAACGCCCGTATCGTCGGCTCAACATCCCAGCTGGCATCCTTTTTTGCCGTCCACCCTCTGAGAACATCCGCGATGGTTCGTACCACCGCATCGTCGCCCGCCTCAAATTTACGATATTGCTTCTCGTAAACGTCAGGCACCGAATTCTCCGCCACGGAAACGACCAAATTTTCAAAGTGATAGGCTTTCACCTTGGGAAGTAGGCGAAACAGTTGCAGTTGGTACAAAAGCACCAGCAACGCGGTTCTTTTGTTCCCGTCCAGAAACGCGTGATCTTTCACCAACCCAAAAAACAGCGTGGCGCAGATTTCTTGCGGGGTATCGTATTTGTATTTGTTCGCGAAGCCGACGTCTTGTCTGTCAATGGCGGAATGCAGAAGACCCGCGTCGCGCAGTCCGACCAGCATGGTCTCCGCGTTTTCGCTTTTCTCGTTGGCAAAATAATCCGCCAAGATGATGTACGCCCGCAACACATCCGAGGTGTTGATGTCGTGTTCTCGCAGCTCGGGCACGTCCCGCGTCAAAGCGCGCATTCTGTCATACTCTTGCCGCAAAAATTCGGGAAGATATTTCATATTTTCACTCCCATCATACAAACCGCTCCCCGGCCCCGTCCAACAGCGCCGTCCGCACAATCTCGGCGCCCCGCCAGGGCGTAAAGCCCGCCCCCGCCGCCGTCGCCAGCGCGATCAGCAGGTGCCCCGGGCTGAGGGAAGGCTCCCCCGCCGACAGCCGGGCGGTCAGGCGCAGGGCCCCCTCGTCCCCGGGCGACAGGGCGGCCTGGCCCACCAGCCCCCCGGCGTCGATCTCGGCCTCGCCCTTTTTGCCCTTCTTCATCACCGGCAGCGCCCGCCCGTCAAAGAGGGCGGCCAGCGTCTCCCTGGCCCCGTCGGGCACGGCGCTCTCCCAGCGCAGGGTGATCACATAGTCCCCCCAGACGATCTCCTGGGCGCGACGCACGGCGGGCCAGGCCTCGTTCACCTTCAGGCCGGGGGGCGCCGCCCCGTTTATCCGCTCGGGCAGGGACGCC
>JAITQI010000052.1 GCA_031289065.1 Oscillospiraceae bacterium | reverse complement strand
CCCCTGCGGGATGAGCGCTTCGGCGAGGTTTACGCCTCCATGAGTTTTGGGGTGCACGCCTTCGATCTGTCGCTGTCGGTGGACGAGAACATCGCCCTGACTGACGAAAGCCTTTACGCCGCCAAGCGAAACGGCCGCAACCGCGTGGAGCAGAGCGGAAACATGGATCGGAGCTGATCGCGTGGATTCTGAGGCGGAAGAGGCGGTGCCCTCCCCGCCCGCGGTGTAATTTTTTTGAAGATTCCCCTTGGAAGGTGTGTGCAAGTTGGCGAAGAAGGAACCGAACAAATCCAAACCGTCCGGCCATCCCAACGTGGAGGGGTTGCGGGCCGAGGTGGTGCAGGAGAAGATCCCGGATACGCTGGAAAAGAACTTTATGCCCTACGCCATGAGCGTGATTGTCTCCCGGGCCATCCCGGAGATCGACGGGTTCAAGCCCTCCCACCGCAAATTGTTATATACCATGTACAAGATGGGTCTGCTCACCGGGCCGCGCACCAAGTCGGCCAACATCGTCGGGCAGTGTATGCGCCTCAACCCCCACGGCGACCAAACTCTTTACGACACGATGGTGCGCCTGAGCCGGGGGCATGAGGCCCTTTTGCACCCCTTTGTGGACTCCAAGGGCAATTTCGGCAAACGTTATTCCCGGGACATGGCCTGCGCCGCCGCCCGGTACACCGAGGCCAAGCTGGCCGCCATCTGCGGCGAGCTGTTCCGGGACATCGACCGGGACACGGTGGACTTTGTGCCCAACTACGACGGCACCATGCCGGAGCCTGTGCTGCTGCCCACCACCTTCCCCAACATCCTGGTGTCGGCCAACCTCGGCATCGCGGTGAGCATGGCGTCGCAAATCTGCGGCTTCAACCTGGCCGAGGTCTGTCAGACCACCATCAACTACTTAAAAGACCCCGAATGCGACCTGCTGGAAACCCTGCCCGCGCCCGATTTCCCCTCGGGCGGCGAGCTGATCTACGATCCTGCCGCGATGCGGGAGATTTACCGCACCGGCCGGGGTTCTTTCCGGGTGCAGGCCAAATGGCGGCACGATCCCAAGGCCAATCTGATCGAGATCTACGAGATCCCCTACTCCACGTCGGTGGAGGCGATCATCGACAAAATGGCCGAGCTCATCCGGGGCGGCAAGTTGCGCGAGGTGTCCGACGTGCGGGACGAGACGGATTTGTCCGGCCTGAAGCTGACCGTCGATCTCAAGCGGGGCGTGGAACCGGACAAGCTGATGCAAAAGCTGATGAAGATCACGCCGCTGATGGACGCTTTCTCCTGCAACTTCAACATCCTCATCGGGGGCGTTCCCCGGGTGCTGGGCGTGGGGGACGTGTTGCGGGAATGGAGCGAGTGGCGGGTGACCTGTGTTCGCCGTCGGCTGCGCTTCGACCTGAAAAAATTGAAGGACAAGTTGCATCTGCTCCGGGGCCTCAAAAAAATCCTGCTGGACATTGACAGGGCCATTGCCATCATCCGGGGCACCGAGGAGGAGAGCGAGGTCGTCCCCAACCTGATGATCGGTTTCGGCATCGACGAGGCGCAGGCTGATTACATCGCCGAAATCAAACTGCGCAATATCAACCAGGAGTATATTCTCAAGCGGGTGGAGGAGACCGCCGCCCTGGAGCGGGAGATCGAGGAGCTGGAACACACCCTGGTGTCCGACACCCGTCTGCGGGGGCTGATCGTCGAGGACTTGAAGCTGGTGTCCAAGAAGTACGGCGCCCCCCGGAAAACCGCGCTGGTGCACGAGCACGAGGTGGCCGAGTACAACCCCATCGAACATATTGAGGACTACCCGGTGACGGTGTTCGTCTCCCGGGAGGGCTATTTCAAAAAAATCACCCCCCAATCCCTGCGCATGTCGGGGGAGCAGAAGTACAAGGAAAATGACGCCCCCTTCCAGACCTTCGAGGGCACCAACAAGGAGGAGCTGCTGGTGTTCACCAACCGCCAGCAGTGTTACAAGGCGCGTCTGCACGACTTCGAGGACGGCAAGGCCTCCACGCTGGGGGAATACCTGCCGGCCAAGTTGGGCATGGACGAGGGGGAGGCCCCCGTATTTTGCTGTCTGCCCGGGGACTACACCGGCAGCTTGCTGTTCGCCTTCCAAAACGGCAAGGCGGCCCGGGTGGAGCTGTCGGCCTACGCCACGGTCTCCAACCGCCGCCGCCTGACCAGCGCTTACTCGGACAAGAGCCCCTTGGTCACCATCCTACTGCTGACCCGGGAGGGCGAAGCCCTTGTCCGCGCCAGCGACGGACGTGCCCTGCTGTTCCACACCGCCGCCCTGACCCCCAAGGCCACCCGGGCCACCCAAGGGGTGGCGGTCATGAACCTCAAGGGGCGGCACACCGTTTCGTCGGTCTGCTGGGCGGAGGCCTTCCCCCTGCTCAACCCGGCCCGCTTCCGGGTGCGTTCCCTCCCCGCCGCCGGGGCGCTGATCCGGGCAGAGGACGTGGGGGTTGTGCAGGAAAGCCTGCTGTGACGGGTGTTTTGGGGCTGATGGGCTGAGGTTTGCCAGTGATTTCTCAATAATAAAAACAGGTTGAGGCGTAGCCTCAACCTGTTTTTATCGGCGGGCGTGAGGGACTATCTGTCCGGGGGAGGGTGGCGTTGACCGCTCTATCTGCGCGGCTTCGTTGTTTCTCGTTTATGGGAATTCTGTTGCAGCAGTGTCGTTTTCGTTGCTGTTTTGCTGTCGTATTTTCTATTTTTGCGATTCTTGTATTTGAGAATCGTCTATTTTCCCTGGCGCTGTTTGGCACGGGAGGGTTCCATGCGTTTGTTGAGTTCCCGGAGGTACAGCTTTTCGTCCAGAGGGAGGGTGACGGTTTGGCCGAGCCAGCTTGACAGGTACATGGCGTTGGCCAGCTCCAGACCGTGGAGGCCCTCCTGACCGGCGGCGATGAGGGGTTCGCCGCGAAGGATATGGGCGGCAAAGGCTTTGAGGATGCCCACATGCTCCTGGCTGGGGGGCGCTTGGTATTCCTCCTGGACGGCGGGGGGCGTATCAAAGCCGCCGGGGGCTGTTTTGCAGAAGTCCCGCTCGTTTTGGGCCAGCCGCCAGATGGTGAGTTTCCCGTGCTCGCACAGGAGTTTGCCGCCCTCCATGGTGACTTCGAAGCGATTGGTGCCGGGGGCGTCGGCGGTGGAAGTGACGAAGACGCCGGTGGCGCCGCCGGGGTACTCCAGGTAGGCGGTCACGTCGTCCTCCACCTCGATGTCGTGCCACTTGCCGCTGTGGCAGAAGGCGCGCACCCGGTCGGGCATCCCGCAGATCCACTGGAGCAGGTCGAGTTGGTGGGGGCTCTGGTTGAGCAGCACGCCGCCGCCCTCCTCGGCCCAATGGGAACGCCAGGCCGCCGAATCGTAATAGCTCTGGGTGCGGTACCAGTCGGTGATGATCCAGTTGACCCGTTTCATCCGGCCCAATTCCCCGCCGGTCACCAGGCGGCGCATCTCCTGATAGAGCGGGTTGGCCCGCTGGTTGTACATGATGGCGAAGGCCCCCCGGCTATGGGCGGCGGCCTCGTTCATGCCCCGGGCCTGGCCCACGTGGACCCCGGCGGGTTTTTCGATGAGGACGTGCAAATCCCGGCCCAGGGCTTCGACGGCCAGGGCGGGATGGGTGGAATGCTGGGTGGCGATGAGGACGGCCTCGCAGGCCCCGCTTTGAATCAGGGCCTCGCCGCTCTCAAAAAAGGCGGCGTCCGGCCAGTTGTCCCGGCACCAGTCCCGGTGGGCTGGGCGGCGGCTGGCCACGGCGGCGAGGGTCAGCCCGGGCACTTTGCCGTCCGCGATGTTTTTCGCGTGGGCCATGCCCATATTACCCAGACCGATCACGCCGATGCTTACGGTTGCGCCGGTGCTCATGGTTTGCGGCCTCCCTTGGTTCTTTGTTGTGACACGATTGCGGTTTTCCGCCGTTTTATGTGCGAAAAGGGGGCCGACGAGCCCCCTTTTCGCGTGTCATCGTCCCGCCGAAGCGGCGCTGTTTTTTATTGGTCGTCCACGACCTCGTAGTCGGCGTCCACCACCGGGCCGGAACCGGGGGCGTCCTGGGGGCCGGACGGGGGGACGTCTTCCGGTTTGACCTGGGCGTAGAGTTTTTCGCTGACGGCGTAAAAGGCCTTGCTCAGGGCCTCGGTTTTTTGCTTGATGTCCTCGTAATCCTCGGCTTTGAGGCTGTCCCGCAGGGCGTCCAGGGCGGCGCGCACGGGAGCCTTATCCTCGTCGGAGAGTTTGCCGCCCATCTCGTCCAGGGCTTTTTCCGACTGGTAGAGGGTTTGGTCGCCCTGGTTGCGGATGTCGATCTCCTCCCGGCGCTTTTTGTCCTCGGCGGCGAACTGTTCGGCGTCCTTAACGGCCTTGTCGATGTCGCCCTTGGACAGGTTGGAGGAGGCGGTGATGGTCACGTGCTGTTCCTTGCCGGTGCCCAGATCCTTGGCGGTGACGTGGACGTTGCGGTTGGCGTCGATGTCGACGGTGCCTTCGACCTGGGGCACGCCGCGGGGGGCGGGGGGGATGCCGTCAAGGAGGAAGCGGCCCAGGGTTTTGTTGGCCCCGGCCATTTCGCGCTCGCCTTGCAGGACATGCACCTCCACCGAGGTTTGCCCGTCGGCGGCGGTGGAGAACACCTGAGACTTTTTGGTGGGGATGGTGGTGTTGCGCTCGATCATGCGGGTGCACACGCCGCCCATGGTCTCGATGCCCAGGGACAGGGGGGTGACGTCGAGCAGCAGCAGGTCTTTCACCTCGCCGCCCAGGACACCGGCCTGAATGGCCGCGCCCACGGCAACGCACTCGTCGGGGTTGATGCCCTTGAAGGGCTCCTTGCCGGTGAACTTGCCGACCGCCTCCTGGACGGCGGGGATACGGGTGGAGCCGCCCACCAGCAGCACGCGGGCCAGCTCGCCGGCCGACAGGCCGGAGTCCTTGAGGGCCTGCCGGGCCGGGCCCATGGTGGCCTCCACCAGATGGGCGGTCAGCTCGTTGAACTTGGCGCGGGTCAGGGTCAGCTCCATATGCTTGGGGCCGCTGGCGTCGGCGGTGATATAGGGCAGGTTGATGGAGGTGGAGTTCACGCCGGACAGCTCGATTTTGGCCTTTTCGGCGGCCTCTTTCAGCCGCTGGAGGGCCACCTTGTCGCTGGACAGGTCCACGCCCTGGGATTTCTTGAACTCGGCCACCATCCACTTGATGACGCACTCGTCGAAATCGTCGCCGCCCAGGCGGTTGTTGCCCGCCGTGGCCAGCACTTCCAGCACGCCGTCGCCGATTTCCAGCACCGACACGTCGAAGGTGCCGCCGCCCAGGTCGAAGACCAGGATTTTCTGGTCGTGCTCCTTGTCCAGCCCGTAGGCCAGGGCGGCCGCGGTGGGTTCGTTGATGATGCGCAGGACTTCCAGACCGGCGATCCTGCCGGCGTCCTTGGTGGCCTGGCGCTGGCTGTCGGTGAAGTAGGCGGGGACGGTGATGACCGCCTGGGTGACCTTGCCGCCCAGGTAGCTTTCGGCGTCCAGCTTGAGCTTTTGCAGGATCATGGCGGAGATTTCCTGAGGGGAATAGTTTTTGGCGTCGATTTTGACCCGGCGGTCGGTGCCCATGTCGCGCTTGATGGACGCGATGGTGTGATCCGGGTTGGTGATGGCCTGGCGTTTGGCCAAATGGCCGACCATGCGCTCGCCGTCCTTGGCGAAGGCAACGACCGACGGGGTGGTGCGGTCGCCCTCGGCGTTGGGGATGACGACTGGTTCGCCGCCCTCCATGACGGCTACGCAGGAGTTGGTGGTGCCCAAATCGATTCCGATAATTTTCGGCATAGGGGTTGACCTCCCTGAAAAAATAGAATGGAATTATATGTGAAAACACATTAGTTTTTTACGCGGACGACGGCGGGACGGACGACTTTCTCGCCCAGAACGAACCCGGTTTGGAAGACCTCGGTGACCAGGTTTCTGTCCTCCGAGTCGTCCTCGATGTGGGCCACCGCCTCGTGGAGGACGGGGTCGAAGGGCTGCCCCTTGGCCTCGATGGGGGCGACGCCCAGCTTGTCTAGGATGTCGTCCAGGCCGGTTTTGATCAGTTCCACGCCCTTGTAAAAGGCGGCGTCCTGGGTGGTCTGGGCCAGGGCACG
>JAITQI010000035.1 GCA_031289065.1 Oscillospiraceae bacterium | reverse complement strand
GGCACCGACGCGGCGGCGGCTTGCATAGCCCGCGCCCGCGCCGCCACCAACCGCAGGCCGTCCGCCCAACTCAGCCGTCCGGCGGCGCACAGCGCGGCGCATTCCCCCAACGAAAACCCCGCCACAATCGCCGGGAACACCCCCGCCGCCGCCAACGCCCGGTGGGCCGCCATGGACACGGTGAACAGCGCGGGCTGGGCGTTTTCGGTGCGGTTCAGTTCCGTCTCGTCGGCCTCGAAACACAGCGCCGCCATATCCCGCCCCAAGGTCTCCGACGCCAGGGCAAAAGACGCCCGCGCCTCCGGGCTGGTTTCAAACAGCGAACGCCCCATCCCAGGCCGCTGGGCCCCCTGCCCCGGGTAGACAAAAGCTATTGACATTTCCGCTTCTCTCCCATATAATTAGACCACAAAATAATTTGACACTCTAAGTATATCGCAAAATTTTCCCCCACGCAACCGAAAATTTTCACACCAGACAAACGGGACGCAACAATTGACAATGGACAATTGACGATTGACAATTATGGAGCCGCTGCGCGGCAAATTGAATATTTAATCATCGTGCGCAGCGCGATTCCGCCATTGTCAATTGTTCTGAAAGGGGGTTCCCCCGCATCTTGAACGCCCATATCACCGGTACCGGCCGGTTTATCCCGCCGGACATCCTCACCAACCAAGACCTGTCCCGCATGGTGGACACCTCCGACGAGTGGATCGCCAGCCGCACCGGCATCCGTACCCGCCACATCGCCCGGGACATGTCCGCCTGCGACATGGGCGAGGCCGCCGCCCGGGCCGCGCTGGACACCGCCGGGCTGTCCCCCGCCGACATCGGCCTCGTGGTGGTGTCCACCACCACCCCCGACCGGCCGCTACCCTCTCTGGCCTGCGACCTTCAGCTGCGTCTGGGCCTGGAAAACGCCTTCTGCTTTGACATCGGAGCCGCCTGCTCCGGCTTCATCTACGCGCTGGACATCGCCGCCTTGTACCTGCGAACCGGCGGCGTGACCCACGCCCTCGTCGTCTGCGCCGAAAAACTGTCCGCCATCACCGACTACACCGACCGCCGCACCTGTGTGCTGTTCGGCGACGGGGCGGGGGCGGTGGTATTGTCCGCCGCCGACAAACCGGGCGGACTGCTGGCCTCCTACTTGGCCGCCCGAGGGGACGGAGGGGCCGCCCTGCATTGCGCCCCCGGCGGGTGCATCCAAATGGAGGGCCAGGAGGTCTACAAATTCGCCGTGCGGGCCATGCCCGAGGCCATTGAAAAGACGCTGGCCAAAGCCGGACGAAACGTGACGGAGCTGGACTTCATCATCCCTCACCAGGCCAATATCCGTATCATCCAGTCGGTCATGCATCGCTATGGCCTGCCCCCCGACAAGGTGGCCATCACCATCGACCGCTACGGCAACACCTCCAGCGCCAGCATTCCCATCGCCTTGGACGAACTGGCCCGAGAGGGGCGTCTGCGTCCGGGGGCACTGTTGCTCATGACCGGCTTCGGCGCCGGGCTGACCTACGGCGCGACTTTGTTTGAATGGAGCGTGTAACCATGTTTGACACCAGAGTGACAAAATGCCTGGGCATCGCCTACCCCATCATCCAGGGCGGCATGGCCTGGGTGGCCGACGCCTCGCTGGCCGCCGGGGTATCAAACGCGGGCGGGCTGGGCGTCATCGCGGGCGGCGCGGCCCCCGCCGACGTCATCCGAACCGAAATCCGCCGCGCCCGGGAACTGACCGACCGCCCCTTCGGCCTCAACATCATGCTCATGAGCCCCTTCGCCGACGACCTGGCCCAATTGGCCGTCGAGGAAAAGGTGGCCGTCGTCCTTACCGGCGCGGGCAGCCCCAGCCGGTATATGCCCGCCTGGAAGGCCGC
This sequence comes from Oscillospiraceae bacterium, assembly GCA_031289065.1. GTDB lineage: Bacteria > Bacillota > Clostridia > Oscillospirales > UBA929 > JAIRTA01. Next base: position 784 of record JAITQI010000035.1, on the reverse strand, counting down.
CGGCATTTTAGTCGTCCCGGTGGTGCCCTCCTCCTCCCTGGCCGCCCGCATGGAAAGACTGGGGGCCGACGCCGTGGTGGCCGAGGGCAGCGAGTCCGGGGGGCATATCGGCGAGATGACCACCATGGCCTTAGTGCCCCAGGTGGCCGACGCCGTGACCATTCCGGTCATCGCCGCCGGGGGCATTGCCGACGGGCGGGGCCTGGCCGCCGCCTTCCTGCTGGGCGCCGAGGGCGTCCAATGCGGCACCTGTTTTCTGACCGCCGACGAGTGTACGATACACGACACCTTCAAGGACATGATCATCGCCGCCCGGGATACCGGCACCGTCGTCACCGGGCGCTTCGGCCAGGGCCATCCCATCCGCCAGCTCAAAAACCCCATGGCCCGCAAATTCGTGGAGCGGGAAAAGAGCGGCGCCTCCGAGGCCGAGCTGGAAACCCTGGCCGCCGGTTCCCTGCGCCGCGCCGCCCGGGAGGGCGACGCCGAAAACGGCTCCTTCATGGCCGGTCAGATTGCCGGTTTGATCAAGACCCGCGCCCCCGCCAAAACCATCATCGAAACGATGTTCACCCAGGCCGCCGGACTGTTGTCCAAAGCCGCTGAAATTGCGAGGGAATAAATATGGACACGCCCACACCCCGCCCCTGCGCCTTGATTACCGGTGCCTCCCGCGGCATCGGCGCGGCGGTCGCCCTGACCTTGGCCGCCGACGGCTACGATCTGACCCTGGGCTGCCGGAACGCCGCGAGCGCCGAAGCCGTGGCCGCCGACTGCCGCGCCC
>JAITQI010000033.1 GCA_031289065.1 Oscillospiraceae bacterium | reverse complement strand
GGGAGGTAGGACAACAGCAGGGTTTGCATGAGAGCGGAGGCGCACAGGAGCTGGGCGACGTTGTGGCACACGGCGCCGGTGACGCTGACGCCCACGGGGCTGACCTTGCCCAGGCGGGTCAGGGGCCACATGACAAACAGGCTGAACACCGCGCCGGACAGGCTGTACAGGAAGGCGGGGAAGGAGCCGCCCAGGGCGGCCAACAGCACGCATTTGAGCAGGGCCAACAGCAGCGCCTCGGGAAAGGGGAACAGGTACAGGGCGGTGAGGACGGCGGCGTTGGACAGGCCCAGCCGCACGCCGGGCAAGGCGACGGGGGGCAGCGTCCGCTCCAGAAGCCCCAGCACCAGGGCGCAGGCCAGCAGCAGGGCCAGGCGTGTCAGCCGGGCGGTGGTGCCGCGGGCCGGGGTCTTATCCGACGACGGCATCCACCTCACCCCTTTCACCAGACGCCCCGGACAGCACGACCAGCAACCGGTGGGGCAGGCAGGCGACGCTCTCCCCGGCGCGGCGGATGACCCCCTGGGCCACGCACTGGCCGCCGGGGCAGTCGGCCTGGCGCACCGAGACGCCCTCCGGGGCGATATGCACCAAATTGAAGCCGTCCCCGGCGGGCACCCGGAGCTCCAGGGGACCCGAGGACAGGGGGACGGAGTCGTACAGGACGCCGGACAGGTAGATGTCGGCGGTCAGGGCGGCGGTCTCCCCGTCGGCGGGGCGCAGGGCCAGGTAGAGCGCCCCGGCCAGCAGGAGGACGGCGGCGATGATCAGCGCGTCCCACCGTTTCATGGCGTCACCAGGGTATAGGCCGGGTCGGTGAGGCGGAAGAGGCCGCTCAGGCCGGGGGTGGTGAAGACCCGGCTGTCGGCGGCGACGAACACGCCCTCCGCGCCCGGGATGTCGGTCAGCAGGGCCAGACCCTCCTCCAGGCCCAGCACGAAGCAGGCGGTGGACAGGCCGTCGGCCCGGGCCGAATTGCCGTACACGACGGTGACGCTCAGCAGGCCGCTGTCGGCGGGGTAACCGGTTTTGGGGTCGAGGATGTGGTGATAGCGGGCCCCGTCCTGTTCCAGGTAGCGCTCGTAGCTGCCGGAGGTGACCACCGCGCCGTCGGACAGTTCGAGGACGCCCATATAGCCCTCGCCGCCGGGCAGGGGGGTGCGGACGCCGATCCGCCAGGGGGTGCCGTCCGGGTTGCCGCCCATGACGACGATGTTGCCCCCCAGGTTGAAAATGGCGTGTTCCACCCCGGCCTCCCGGGCCAGGCGCAGGGTTTCGTCCCCGGCGTAGCCTTTGGCGATGCCCCCCAAATCCACCCGCATACCCGGCCGGGATAGGCGGGCTGACCCCGCCGCCTCGTCCACCGTCAGGGCGGCGCAGTCCACCAGGGGGAGGGCCGCGTCCAGTTCGGATTGGGCGGGTACCCGGGCTTCGGGGGTTCCGATGGCCCACAGGGCGGTGAGCGCCCCGACGGTGGGATCAAAGGCCCCCTTTGACAGGGCGGCGATGTCCAGCGCTTCCCGGAGCAGGGCGCGGACCTCGGAGGGGAGGGGGACGGAGTCAGCCCCGGCCCCGGCGTTGAGGCGGGAAATCCCGCTGCCCGCCCGGTGGACGGACATGCCGTCCTCGATGGCGGCGATGCGGTCAAAGAGGGCGGCGAACAGGCCGTCCGAGGCGTGGTCGTACAGGGACAGGGTGACCACGGTGTTCATCAGGTTGTCCCGCACACGGGTCTCCGGGCCGGTGGGTTCGGCGGTGGGCCCGGCGGGGGCGCAGGCGGTCAGGGCCGCGCACAGGACGAGACAGAGGGCGCGCAGGCGAAGGGATTTGGACATGGCATGTAACCTCACGGATGGGATAGGTCGCCCTCTTGCGCCGCCTTCTTCAGGAACCGGTACAGGGGCGCGAGGGCCAAAAAGTCGGCGCGGAGCTGGGGGGCCAGGGCGGGGGTGTACAGGCTTTCCGCCGCCGCGCCCACCCGCTCCACGGACAGGTTGCGGCGGTTGTACCAAGCCCGGATGTCCTCGGGGAGGGTGGGGTCTTTGTCCCGCTTATAGGTCTCCCCCTGGGGCGGGAACTGTTCGGCCAGACCGGCTACCACCGCTCGGAAGCCGTCTATGTCCCGGGCGACGGCCCGGCGGAAGCGCTCCATGACGGTGGGGCCGGCGTCGTAGAAGCCCAGCCCGCAGCTGTAATCCACCGGCGTCAGCCCGAACCAGAAGCAGGGGTAGCGCGCCCATTCCTCCCCGGGGACGGGTTTGGCGGTGAACCACATGTTGTCCCGGTAGAGGTGCTTGTCCTTGGTGAACCGGGTGTCCCGCCGGACGCGGGAGACTGACTTTCTGGGGTCGGCGAACAGCGCCGGGTCGATCTCGGCGAAGGTGGGGGCCAGGTCGGTCACCAGCGCGGCGAAGGGTTCCAGAAGCAAGCGCCGCTGCTCCTCCTTGTGTTCGTCGTACCACGGCTTGCTGTCCTTTCGCTTGACCAGGGCCAGATACTCCTGGGCCTCGGGGCGGAAACCTTGGAAATCCATGGGAGATGCCTCCTATGCGAGCTCAAACCGCAAAAAGTCAAAATACCCCTCGCCCCGGAAGGTGACATAGAGGGGGTGAACGCCGTCGGGCAGGCGCAGAGGGGCGGAGAAGCGGCCCCAAGACGGGGCGGCGGCGACGGGAATCTCCGCGGCGGGGGGGCCGTCCGGTTGGGCGGAGATCAGGACATGGCCGCGGGCGTCGCCCCGGAGGGTGACGGCGATGGTTGCCGCGCCGCGGAAGTCGAAGTATTTGAAGCCGGCCAGGGCGCCGGTTCTCATGTTGGCGATGTGCTGATCCCCGTCGGCTTCCCGGTCGGTTCCGTCCTGGGTGAAGTAGGGGTGTTCCCCCGGGAGGGCCTTTCGGGAGGTGTAGGACATGACGCCCGAGCGGGAGCGCAGGTTGCAGGCGATCCGGGCCTCGTAGACGCCCCGGCCGGAGAGGGGGCCGCCGTTGAGGCCGCAGCTGGTCATCTCCGCCTGGGGCAGGGAGCCGTCCGGGGCGAAGGCGATGGGGTCGGCGCAGGCTTGGCGGGAGAACTGATGCAGATTGGTCTGGCGGTGGTAAAAGATATACCATTGGCCGTTTATTTGTTCCAGGCTCCCGTGGTTGTTGCCGATGTAGTTGAGGGCGTCCTCCGGGGCACGGCCCTGAAAGCCGATGTCCCCGTTGCTCAGGAGGACGCCGCCGAAGGTGAAGTCCCCGTCCGGCCTGGAACTGACGGCGCAGCAGAGCTCGTGGCCGTGGATCGAGGAGTAGATCAGATAGTACCGCCCCCCGATTTTCCGGGGGGAGCTGGCCTCGAAGAACTCGTGCCCCGCAAAGCCGGTGCCCTTGGCGTCGGCGAGGCCGGGCAGAACCATCTCCGGCCCCCGTTTGACGGTGAGCATGTCGGATTCCAGCTCCATCATATAGCCGCCCCGCACCTGGCGCTTCAGGTTTCCGAAGTGGGCCAGCATACTGGGGGAATAGGGGGCGGAGCCGGAATAGAGGTAGATCCGCCCATCGTCGTCGGCGAGCAGGCCGGGGTCGAACTGGTGGAGGTCCCCCTCGGCGGCCCCCACCGGACGGCCGTCGGGATAGCGCACGGTGCCGTAATAGCGGTAGCGCCCGGCGGGGGTGTCGCACACGGCCACCCCCATGACGCTTTCGGTGTTGAAGACGTAGTAGAGGTAGTACCGTCCGTCGGGGCCCCGGACCACGTCGGGGGCGAAGAGTTTGCGGCTGCCGTCGAGGTTTATGGGGTCGTCGGTCTTTTGGTAGATAACCCCTTCATAGCGCCAGTCGGCCAGGTCGTCCGTCGGGGCTGACCAGCAGACATAATCGTTGGGGCAGTACGCCGCCCCGTCGAAGGCGTCGTGGGAGCCGAAGAGATACAGCCGGTCTCCGAAGACATGGGGTTCCCCGTCGGGGATGTACTCCCAGCTGGGCAGGTAGGGGTTAAAGGCCTGTTTTTTCACGGTGGATACGCCCTCTTTCTTCCGTAAGAAATCACGGGACAAATCGACGCGGCTGGCTGTTTGCGTCAGGTATTCCGGTCGGTTTCCCGCATGGGTTTCAAATTGCCCAGCTTTTGCCGCCGGGTTTCCAGCTCGGCGGCGACGTCGGACAGGGGGATGTCCTGGGCCGCCATGAGCACCAGGAGGTGGTAGAGCAGGTCGCACAGCTCGGAGACGGTGGCCGGGTTGTCGCCGTTTTTGGCGGCGATGAGGGTCTCGGCGCACTCCTCCCCCACCTTTTTGAGAATCTTATCCAGCCCCTTGCCGAAGAGGTAGTTGGTGTACGACCCCTCCTGGGGGTTGGACTTCCGGTCGAGGACGACGCCGTAGAGGCCGTCAAGCACGTCTTTCATGTTCATACTCCTTAACATTCCGGAAGAAGCAGGAGACCTGCCCGGTGTGGCAGGTGGGCCCCGCCGGGCGGCACAGGTAGAGCAGGGCGTCCTCGTCGCAGTCGGCGTACACCGCCGTCATGGCGAGGATATGCCCCGAGGTGGCCCCCTTGTTCCAGAGTTCCTGCCGGCTGCGGCTCCAGAACCAGGCCGTGCCGGTCTCCAGCGTCTTTTCCAACGCCTCCCGGCTGACATATCCCAGCATGAGAACCCGCCCGGTGTCGGCGTCCTGGGCGACGGCCGGGACGAGGGGGGCTTTGAGGAAGAGGCGGCTCAAATCGTATGTCATACGGTGGCCTTCTTTCGCGGCGGGTCGGCCAGGGCTTTCAGACAGGCGGCCAAATCGATCCGCCCCTCGTAGAGGGCTTTGCCGATGATGACCCCGGCCATGCCGACACGCTTTAGGGCGACGACGTCCTCCAAGGAGCGCACGCCGCCGCTGGCCACCACATCGCAGGAGACCGCGCCGCGCAAGGCTTCCAGCCGCGCCCAGTTGGGGCCGGACAACATGCCGTCGGTGTCGATGTCGGTGAAGATCAGGGTCTGTACGCCCAGGGCGGCCATGCGCCGGGCCAGGTCGAGGTAGTCCAGCCGGGTATCCGCCAGCCAGCCCCGGGCTTGGACGACGCCGTCCTTGGCGTCGAGGCCCACGGCGAGACGGGCCCCGTACCGGGCCACCGCTTGGCGGACAAAGTCCGGGTCCTCCGCCGCCGCCGAGCCGACGACAAACCGCGCCACGCCCAGGGCGTCGGCCTCGGCCAGGGCGTCCATGTCCCGCAGGCCGCCGCCCAGCTCCACCAAGGCGGGGGCCGCCGCCCGGACGAGGGCCGCCACCAGGTCGGCGTTGCGCCGCCGTCCCTCCCGGGCCCCGTCCAAATCCACCACGTGGATGAGTTCCGCCCCGGCTGCCCGGTAGCTCCGGGCCACGGCCAGGGGGTCGTCGGCCACCTGGTGGGCCGTGTCGAAATCGCCTTTGTACAGCCGGACGCACCGGCCCTCTTTCAGGTCAATGGCGGGCAGCACTTGCATCACAGCACACCCTTTGTGGAGGGGATGCCCCCGCCCTCGGCTTTGACCGCCTGGCGCAAGGCCCGGGCGGTCGCCTTGAACACCGCCTCGGTGACATGGTGGGCGTTGCCGCCGTAGGCCGACAGGTGGAGGGTCAGCCCGGCTTTTTGGCAGACGGCCCGCCAAAATTCCTCGGTCAGGCAGGTGTCGTAGTCCCCCGCACGAGCCTGGGGGACGGGGACGTCGAAGCGCAGGCAGGGCCGCCCGGCCAGGTCGAGGGCCGCGTCGGCCAGGGCCTCGTCCATGGGCACCCGGGCTTGGCCGAACCGGGCGATACCCGCCTTGTCCCCCAAGGCTTCGGCTAGGGCTTGGCCCAGCACCAGACCCACGTCCTCCACGGTGTGGTGTCCGTCCACGTTCAGGTCGCCTTTGGCTTTGACGGTCAGCCCCAGGCCCCCGTGGACGGCTAGGGCGGTGAGCATGTGGTCAAAAAATCCGATGCCGGTGTCGATGTCGGTTTTGCCGCCGTCCAGGCTGAGGGAAAGGGTGATTTCGGTCTCTTTGGTGCGGCGGGTCAGGCTGGCGGTTCTGGGCATATGGGAAATTCCTCCTTCGGTGTACGGCTGTGTACAAGCTATCACATGGTTGGGGCGGTGTCAAGAGTCTGCATTTTATTGGATTGGGTAAAAATTGAAAAAAATTCAAATATATGATTAACAACACTTTTTTCGTGATATAAGATGAATTGTCAATACAATTTGACGGCGTAAAACCAAAATGAAGAAAGGGATGTTTGTATGCGCGAAAAAAATGGCTTCTGTTGCTTGTCCCCTTCGTTCTTGTCTGCGCGGTTGTGACCTTCGCGTTGCTCTCCGCGCCCGATAGCGCCGTGGATCATATGCGCAATACCGCGGAGCAGCGTATTGAAATGGCGGAGGCGCAGGAAGGGCAATTCACCCGCGCTCCGGACAAAACCAGC
>JAITQI010000140.1 GCA_031289065.1 Oscillospiraceae bacterium | reverse complement strand
TCAAAAGCCGTGCGGCTCACAACACGGTCATGGTGGACGGCCGGGAGTTTTACCGCTGCAAGGACAGCTGGGAATGCCACGACCTGACCCGGGCGGTCAACCAGAAATTTTACGCCGAGTCCCGCTACGGCTACACGGAGGGCGGCTGTCTGGCCCACATCGGCGACGGACTCTTTTTCAACCGCCGCGTCGTATACCTCAAGCCCGATCTCGTGCTCATCGCCGACGAGTTTTACGGGCGCGGCGCGCATGACTACAGCCAGTTCTTCCACTTCAACAACGTCGGCCAGCTGACCCTCACCGGCGACGGCTGCCGCTACGAGGGCCGCCGCGCCCGCGCCGACTTCGTGTTCCCGGGCGGCGTCCGGGCCAAAGTGATTGACTCTCGGCTGTCCAGGCACTATAACGAGTGGGAGCGCAATCAGGCGGTAGAGACGGCCTTTTCCGGCGACGGCTTCACCTGCGCGTATACCGTCGTCGGCCTCTCCGACGCGGACGATACGCGTGCGCTGCGCGTGGAAAAGCTGCCGGTGCGCTCGACCTTCAAGGGCACCCTGTTTGCCGACAGCCAGATCGAGGCCTTCAATCTCCGCCTTGGCGACCTGTTTTACACCGTCGCCGTCGCCCACGAGGAGTACGCCAGCCCGACCGACACCTTCGAGGCCGACGGCTGCGTGGGCTTCGGGCAGGTGGTCGTCTTTGACCGCGCCCAGGGCGAGCAAAAGATCGGCGCGGTTCTGCAATGGTGAGCGGCGCGTGGATACGGCAGTGGGCGCTTTGTTGTCGCGTATAAATGAAGGAGGTATTACTATGGACATTCGGTACGGCGCAAACCCGGCGGACGTGAAACGATACACGCAGAGAGAGCTGCGGGACGAGTTCCTGATTCGAGACCTGTACCGGCCCGACGAGGTGACCGCCGTGTATTCCCACATCGACCGCATGGTGGTGTTGGGTATTATGCCGGTCACGGAGCGCGTTCCCATCGACAAGGGCATCGACGTCTGGAAAAACTTCGGCACGGCGTTCTTTTTTGAGCGGCGCGAGGCCGGGTTCTTCAACCTCGGCGGCCCCGGCCGCTGTGTGGTGGACGGCGCCGAATATGCGCTGGGGGAGAAGGATTGCGTTTACATCGCCAGAGGCGCGGAAACGGTGACCTTCCAAAGCGACGACGCGGCCCGCCCGGCCAGGTTCTACGGCGTCTCCGCCCCGGCCCACCGCGTCTGTCAGACCCGGCTGCTGACCCTGAAGGACGCCGCCAAAAAACCGCTCGGCGCGGTCGAAAGCGCCAACAAGCGCGTCATCAACCAGTTCATCCACCCCGACGTCCTGGACACCTGCCAGCTCTCGATGGGCCTGACAGTCCTCGATCCGGGCAGCGTCTGGAACACCATGCCGGTTCACACCCACGAGCGGCGCATGGAGGTGTACACCTATCTGGACATCCCGGACGGCGACGTGGTCTTTCACATGATGGGCGCGCCGGAGGAGACCCGGCACCTCGTCATGCAAAACGGCGACGCGGTGATTTCGCCGAGCTGGAGCATCCACGCCGGGTGCGGCACCGGCAGTTATACCTTCATCTGGGCGATGGGCGGGGAAAATCAGGCCTTCGACGACATGGACGCCGTGCCGACGACGGCGCTGCGCTGAGGGAATGCCATGAATTTGAGCATACAAATCGTGGGCGCGTCCGGCGCGGTCAAGGCCGGGGCGTCCGGCGCGGGCGGCGTCCGCCTGGTCTACGCCGCCCCGTACGCGGAGGGCGACCGTATCCTGCTGAGCGCCGACCGGGCCGGGGACGTGGTGGCCCAGCTTGAGGACAGCCTGCCCGAAACCTTCGGGTATCTGGCTGGGCCCTTTGTTCTGCCCGTCCCCTTCGGAGAGAAGCGGATCAGTTATTCACCCAAGCAGTTCGCGGGCGAGGTTCATCTGCTCTGGGCGCGGGAAGCCGAACCGCGCACGCGTGAAAGCTACCGCAATCTGGCCCTCAACCCGCTGGACAGCCACGAAAACGAGGGCCTGTTCCCTCATGCCGCCGCCAATGTGGAGACGCGGGGCGAATCGGTATTCGCGGCGCGCAACGCCGTCAACGGCAACACTACCAGCGCCGGTCACGGCGCGTGGCCCTATGAGAGCTGGGGCATCAACCAACGGGCGGACGCGGCGCTCACCGTCTCTTTCGGCCGCCCGGTCGTCGTGGATAAGCTGGTTCTCACCCTGCGGGCGGACTTCCCGCACGACAACTGGTGGACGCAGGCCACCGTCCTGTTTTCCGACGGTACGCGCCTGACGCCGTTGTTTGAAAAACACGGTCTGCCGCAAGCGTTTGCCGTACCGCCGCGCACGGTCGAATGGGTGACGCTTTGCGAGATGAAAAAGGACGAAACCGATCCGTCGCCCTTCCCGGCTCTCGTCCAGCTGGAATGCTGGGGGTACGTAAGTCCGCCGCGCCCCAGAGCCTGAACAGGCTCCAAACGATGGAGGTATACAAATATGAGCGAATTGTTTTCCCTGCGAGACCGCGTCGCGTTGGTGACCGGCGCGAGCTACGGCATCGGGTTTTCCATCGCCTCCGCCCTGTCCGGGGTGGGCGCGGCCGTCGTGTTCAACGACATCAATCAGGACTTGGTGGACAAGGGCCTGGCCGCCTACAAGGAGGCGGGCATTCAGGCGCACGGCTATGTGTGCGACGTGACCGACGAAGCCGCCGTGACCGCGCTGGTGCAACGTATCGAGTCCGAGGTCGGCGTCATCGACATTCTGGTCAACAACGCCGGCATCATCAAGCGCATTCCGATGGTGGACATGAGCGCGGCCGACTTCCGGCAGGTCGTGGACATCGACCTGACCGGCCCGTTCATCGTGGCCAAGGCGGTCATCCCGTCCATGATCAAAAAGGGCGGCGGCAAGATCATCAACATCTGCTCCATGATGAGCGAGCTGGGCCGCGAGACCGTGTCGGCCTACGCGGCGGCCAAGGGCGGGCTGAAAATGCTGACCCGCAACATCGCCAGCGAATACGGCGCGTACAACATACAGTGCAACGGCATCGGCCCCGGCTATATCGAAACGCCGCAGACCGCGCCGCTCCGCGAGCCGGGGCATCCGTTCAACAGCTTTATCCTGTCAAAAACCCCGGCG
>JAITQI010000116.1 GCA_031289065.1 Oscillospiraceae bacterium | reverse complement strand
GCCTGCCCCCCGGCCGGGGCGGGCCGGCCCCCGCCGGCCACGCCCGCGGGTCCGGGCGGGGGGGGCGCGTTGGGCCCCGGCGGGGGGGCCGTGTATATCTTGGAGAAGACGATCTCGATGCTCTCAATCTGGTTGCGCAGGGTGAGGCAGTCGAAGATCACGTTGAGTTCCTCGTCGGAGAGGGCCTGCATGTGATTTTTGGGCGCCACGAAGTATTCGGCCAGAACGTCGGCCACCGCCTTGGACGGCAGACCGAAATCCTTTGCCACCTCATGCACCCGGTATTTGATCGCGTTGCTCACACATAGGCCCCCTTTTAGAAATCAAAAGCGAGAAGACAGATCCGTTGGAGAAATTAAGAATGAAAAATGAAAAATTAGGGATGCGGGTGTTAATCCTTTGCTTCGCAAGGGATTGCGGGGGCAGGGACGACGTTGCTTTTCATGGTCAATTGTTTTGTCGCTTGGGTGAAGCCGGCGTCGGTTAGGGCGGCGAGGGCGGCGGCGTTGCGGCCCATGCGGGCGCCGAATTGGGCTTTGGTTTGGGGGAGGGCGAGGAGCTCCACATGGGCGGCGGCGGCCCAGCGCTCGGCGCGGCGGCGGGCGTTGGGGGCGGCGTCGCTGGCGATGAGAAGCAGGGTGGCGGTGCCCCGGCGGACGGTTTGCTCCACGGCGGCTTCGCCCAGGGCCAGACGCCCCGCCTTGCGGGCCATGCCCAGCAGGCCAAGGAGGTCAGCCATCGGCTCCGTCCCCCTGTTCCATCTGGGCCGCCAGCAGGGCGAACACCTCGTCGGGGATGGGGGTCTTGAAGGCCCTCTCCAACGCTCGGATTTTTTTAGCCCGGGCCAAACAGGCCGGATCCCGGCAGACATACGCCCCCCGGCCGGGCAATTTGCCGCGAAAGTCCAGGGAGACCTCCCCCGTGGGGGCGTGCACCACCCGGACGAGCTCCCGCTTGGGCTTCATGATTCGGCAACCCACGCATTGACGCATGGGCGGTTTCTTTTCGCGCTGCATGTTTTCTCCCGCAATGGTTTTAGATTTTGGGCGCGCTGGCCGGTTTGATGTCGATTTTGTAGCCGGTGAGTTTGGCGGCCAGGCGGGCGTTTTGGCCCTCCTTGCCGATGGCCAGGGAGAGTTGATCGTCGGGAACGGTTACGCGGCAGGCCTTGAGGCCTTCCTCGGACAGCTGGACGCCCAGCACATGGGCGGGGGCCAGGGCGGCGGAGACGAATTCGTCCGGCTTGTCGCTGTATTTAATGATGTCGATTTTCTCCCCCCGCAACTCCTCCACGATACCGGCCACGCGGACGCCTTTGGTGCCGATGCAGGCCCCGATGGGGTCCACGTTGGGGTCGTTGGACCAAATCGCGATTTTGGTGCGGTATCCGGCCTCGCGGGCGATGCTCTTGATTTCCAGCACCCCGTCGCGGATTTCGGGCACTTCCAGCTCGAAGAGCCGCTTGACCAGGCCGGGATGGGTACGGGAGATGAGAACCAGGGGCCCCCGGGGGGACTTGCGCACCTCCACGACGAAGACCTTGGCCCGCTCCCCCAGGCGCAGGGTTTCCAGGGGCACCTGCTCGTTGGGCATGAGGATCGCCTCGGTCTTCTCGCCCTTGCCGCCGCCGATTTCCAGCACGATGCCGCCGTTGCGCAAATCCACACGGGACACCTGGCCGGAGAGGATTTCGTGCTCTTTGGAGGTGAATTCTTGGTAGACCAGGCCCCGCTCGGCTTCCCGGATGCCCTGGATGATGACCTGTTTGGCGGTCTGGGCGGCGATGCGCCCAAAGTCCCGGGTGGGGATGTCGATGGAGACCACGTCCCCTATGGCGCAGTGGGGGGCGATTTGCTGGGCCTCCTCCAGGGAGATCTCCAGGCCGGGGTGCTCCACCGGCTCGGTCACGGTCTTCTGCAGGGCCACCCGCACCTCCCGGCGCTGGTCGTCCACCTCCACGGTGATGTTTTCCGACACCCCAGCGTTGTCCCGCTTGAAGGCGGTGACGAGCGCCTGGGAGATTTTTTCGTACATGAATTCCCGGGGCACACCCCGCTCCCGCTCGATCTGCGCCACCGCCTCAAAAAACTCGGCGTTCATGGTTTCGTACCCCTTTGCCTCAAAATCTTACACAACAGATATGTTTTCCCTTCGCTCACCAGCGCACGTACAGCCGGGCCAGGGCCACTTCTTTGACCGGGAAGGGGGGATGCCCCTCCAGGGTCAGGGTTTGGCCGTCGTGGCCCGTCAGGGGGCCGATGAACTCCCGGGCCCCGTCCTTGGCGACATAGAGGCGCACCAGCACCTCCCGGCCCAGGGAACGGGCGAAGTCCTCGGGGCGCTTGAGGGGGCGTTCCAGCCCGGCGGAGGAGACCTCCAGCGTATACGCGCCCGGGATGGGGTCGGCCTCGTCGAGGAGCGGGTCGAGGGCGCGGCTGATCGCCTCGCAGTGGTCGGTGTTCACGCCGCCCTCGCGGTCGAGGAGGACGCGCAACACCCAGCCGCCGCCCTCTTTGGCGTATTCCACCGCCCACAGAGAACAGCCCTGGGCGGCGACCACCGGCCCCGCCATTTGGGCGACAAGCGTTTCCACGCGGTTCATCGGGAACCCCCTTCGCCGGAGGGACGCCCTATCGGCGGCCCGTCACGAAAAAGAGTGGGGCATCCCCACTCTCGACCAACTAACTATCCAACATAAAGTATTATACCACACTTTTTCTGTTTTGCAAGGGCTTTCCGGGAAAAAGTTCGGGCTAAAAAAGCGCGGGCGGCGGTTCGGAAAAATCTTCGGGGGAAAGTTCGGGGGGAAATATCAGGCTTGACAGAAAAGGTTCGATAGATTATAATGATGGCAGAGGGTAGCCCGTTTTGAACGGTTCGCCCGTCGCATTCAGTTATTTCAAAAGAAATGACCGCCTACACTTGAGCGTGAGGGGCGGTCATTTCTTGTCTTTGTATCGGATGATCGTCAAAACCAAAACCGCGAACGCGATCATGAGCGTCAACGCCTCGAAAACTGACAATGAGCCTCACCTCCTTTCGGAGGCGGGCGAACCGTCCCGCAAACTGCCCTCGGGCGATCATATTATAGCGGATGGCGTCGAAAAAGCCAACTTCAGCGCGGCTTTAATTGTCAATTGTCCGTCGCCCATCTCATCGCAAATAGATAAACCAAAGCACCAATTCCACCACCCGGGTGGGCATGATCCGAGCCAGCCGGGCCAACGCCTTGTAGCCCAGGCCTATCGCCCGGCGGGGGGGCGGGTGTTTTCGTGCGGCCAGGCGCAGGGCCACCCGGGCCACCTTTTCGGGGGGGTGCCCTTTGCGCTCGTCCCGTTCCATGCGGGCCACCGCTCGGGCGCAGGCGGCGGCGTAGGGGGAGCCGTCGGGCAGCTCCGGGATCCGGGCCTCGGTGAAGCCCGTATGTGTGTCCCCCGGCTCGATGACGCAGGCGCGCAGGCCGAAGGGGTACCCCTCCAGGCGCAGGGCCGTGGTGTAAGCCTCCAGGGCGTGTTTGGTGGCCGAATAGTGGCTTTGGTAGGGGATGGGCACCAGGCCCGCCATGGAGCCGACAATCAGGCACAGGCCGCGGCCCCGGGCCCGGAGGATGGGGAGCAAATAGCGGTTGACCCGGAGGACGCCGAAGAAGTTGGTCTCCATCTGGGCATGGACGGCTTCGGGGGGGGTGTCCTCCGCCGCGCCGGCGATGCCGTACCCGGCGCAGTGCAGGAGGAGGCCGGGCGTCTCCCCGGGGGCGGCCAGGATGTGTTGGGCTGCGCGGCTCACGGAATCCTCGTCCCGCACGTCGCAGGCCAGGGGCACAATGACGCCGCCGCCCACCGCACGCGCCGCCCCCCCGGCCCGGCGGGACAGGCTCCAAACCCGGAACCCCTTACGGGCGAAGGCTTCGGCGCAGGCCAGCCCGATGCCGGAGGTGGCGCCGGTGACGACGATGGTTTGGCCGTAGGGATATTTCAAATTTACTCCGCCTCCGATAGGATTCTGGGGCCTCTGTCCAGGTTGGCGTCGATGATCAGCTTGCGGGGGCATTTTTCGGCGCAATCGCCGCAACCGGTACATTTTTCGTAGTCGATGGAGGCCAGGCTGTCGGTGATCTTGATGGCCCCCTGGGGGCAGACCCGCTCGCACACCCGACAGCCCAGACAGCCGATGCCGCACACCTGGCGCAGGGTGCTGCCCTTGTCATGGGAGGAGCAGGCCACCACCACGTCGGCGTAATAGGGCACCGGCACGATGATGTGTTTGGGGCA
>JAITQI010000071.1 GCA_031289065.1 Oscillospiraceae bacterium | reverse complement strand
TCTCTTCCATTCCATGACGATAGGGGGACGAAACCCGTGTTCGACACCATCGCGGCCCTGTCCACCCCGCCGGTCAGCGGGGCCATCGGCGTCATCCGGCTGTCCGGCCCCACGGCGGTCGCCGTCGCCGGGCGGGTTTTTGTCCGCCGGAGCGAAGAGGCCCTGGCCGCCGCGCCCCCCCGCCGCCTGTGCATGGGCCGGGTGCGGGACGAGACGGGGGCGACGCTGGATCAGGCGCTGGCCGTGGTCTTCCCCGGGCCGGACAGTTACACCGGGGAGGACGTGGTGGAACTCCACTGCCACGGCTCCCTCCCCGCCCTCCGGGAGACGCTCAAGGCCCTGTACCGCAACGGCGCCCGCCCCGCCGAGCCGGGGGAGTTCACCAAACGCGCCTTCCTCAACGGCCGGATGGACCTCACCCAGGCCGAGGCGGTCATCGACCTGATCACCGCCGAGACGGGGGACGCCGCCCGCAACGCCGCCGGGCAGCTCGACGGGACGCTCGGCCGTTCCCTCACCCGGGTTTGGGACAAATTGACCTTCCTGTGCGCCCACTTTCAGGCCATGGTGGACTACCCCGAGGAGGACGTCCCCCCCCTGACCAACGGGCAAATCGCCGCCGAACTGACCGAACTGGGCGGCGAACTGGCCCGCCTGGGCGACACATACAACCGGGGCCGCCGCCTCCGGGAGGGCATCCCCTGCGCCCTGCTGGGCAAACCCAATGTGGGTAAGTCCTCCCTTCTCAACGCTCTGCTGGGCTACGACCGGGCCATCGTCACCGAAACCCCCGGCGCCACCCGGGACACCCTGGAGGAGTCGGTTCACATGGGGGGCGTCTGGCTCCGGGTGTCCGACACCGCCGGCCTGCGGGAAACAGACGACGAGGCCGAACGCCAAGGCGTCCAACGGGCCCGCCAGGCCGCCCGCCGGGCGGGGCTGGTGCTGTTGGTGCTCGACGGCTCCTGTGAATTGGACGACGCCGACCGGGCGGTCATGGACGAGGCCCGGGGCGGCCCGGCGGTGGTTTTGGTCAACAAGTCCGACCTGCCTTGCCGGATGGACATGGAGACCCTGGAGTCGGCCTTTTTGTATGTCCTCCCCGTCAGCGCCCGCACCGGGACCGGTCTGGAGGCGCTGGACTCGGTCCTCCGCCGGATCTTCGCGGCGGGTTCGCCCCCCTGCGACGGCGGCATCCTGACCAACCTGCGCCAGGCCGAAGCGGTGGCCCGCGCCGCCGCCGCCCTCACCGAAACCGCCGCCGCCCTCACCCGGGGCGTCACCCCCGACGCCGCCCTCACCGGCCTGGAGGACGCCCTGGGGGCCCTGGAGGAATGCACCGGCCGCCAAGCCAACCAGGACATTTTGACCCAAATTTTTGCCCGCTTCTGCATCGGAAAATAACCGGCGTCGGACAAAACGTCGTCCGCTGTTCGCCGCGATGGGAGGCCCCTATGCTCTCCGAACTCAAACGGCAGGTCTGTCAGGCCAACCTCATGCTGCCCCGGCATGGGTTGGTCACCTTCACATGGGGCAACGTCAGCGGCGTGGACAGGGACGCGGGGATGATGGTCATCAAACCCAGCGGCGTGGACTACGGCGGCCTGACCCCGGAGGACATGGTGGTGGTCAGTCTCGCCGACGGCGCGGTGGCGGAGGGGCGGTACAGGCCCTCCTCGGACACCGACACCCACCTCGTGCTCTACCGGCATTTCCCCCATATCGGCGGCGTGGCCCACACCCACAGCCGATGGGCCACCGTCTTCGCCCAGGCCAAACAGCCCATCCTCCCCCTGGGCACCACCCACGCCGACCATTTTTACGGCCCTGTCCCCTGCACCCGGCCCATGACGGCCCAGGAGATCGCGGGCCGCTACGAATGGGAGACCGGGCGGGTCATCGTCGAAACCTTCCGGGACTTGGAGCCGGACGCCGTCCCCGCCGTGCTGGTGGCCAGCCACGGGCCGTTCACCTGGGGCAAAACCCCCGACGAAGCGGCGCGCAACGCCGTCGTGCTGGAGGAGCTGGCCTTCATGGCCTGGCACAACCGGCAGGCCGACCCTACTCTGTCCCCCATGCCCCGGAAGTTGCTGGACAAACACTACCTGCGCAAACACGGGGCCAACGCCTACTACGGCCAAAAATAGCGCCCGCCCCCGCCGCCCAACGCCCCCCCCGCTGCGCGCAACTCTCAACGCTCAACTCTCAACTCTCAACGAGGTGAAACCCTATGCAACCCATCAAACGCGTGGCCGCCATCCACGACCTGTCCGGCTACGGCCGGTGCTCTCTGTCGGTGGTCTATCCGGTGCTGTCGGTCATGGGGCTGCAATGCTGCGCCCTGCCGACGGCGTTCTTGTCCACCCACACTGGGTACGACGGTTTCACCTTCCACGACATGACCGACGCCCTGCGCCCCGCCGCCGCCCACTGGCGGGCCCGGGACTTTCGTTTCGACGCGCTGTACAGCGGCTTTTTGGGCTCCGTAGAGCAGATCGGCATTGTCCGTGAGATTTTCGCGGCCTTCCGGCGGCCGGGGACGCTGGCCCTGGTGGATCCCGTCATGGGGGACAACGGCCGCCCCTACCGCACCTACACCCCCGACATGTGCGCCCGCATGGGCGCTCTGGCCGACGACGCCGACATCATCACCCCCAACCTCACCGAGGCCGCCCTCCTGCTGGACGAACCCTGGGCCGCGGCCCCCGGCGACGAGACCGGGGTGACCGCCTGGGTGGACCGCCTGTCCCGGGGGGGCACCCGTTCGGTGGTGCTCACCGGCGTGACCTGCCGCCCCGGCCTGATTGGTTCGGCCTATTTTGACCGGGACACCGGCGGACGGGACATCCTCTTTTATCCCTTCGTGGGCCTGGCCTATCACGGCACCGGCGACCTGTACGCCGCCGTCCTTCTCGGCGCGCTGCTCCATGGACAGCCCCTGGCCGACGCGGTGGCCCTGGCCGGCGGCTTTGTCCGGGATTGCGCCGCCCTGGCCCAACAGGAAAACGCCTCCCGTGAGGAAGGCGTTCGCTATGAGGCCCTGCTGTATCGCCTGGGT
>JAITQI010000069.1 GCA_031289065.1 Oscillospiraceae bacterium | reverse complement strand
CACACGTTTTCATTTCATTCGTATTTTGCTCCCCACCGCGAAGGGAACCGTGTCAAGTTCAAACGTCTTGCCCCGGAGCGAGTCCAAACACCCCGCCGGGGTGGTGAAGGCCAGGGTCAGCTTATAGGCGTACAGGGCCTGGTGGGAAAAGCCCGCCGTCCGGTCGAGGCGGTTGTCGGCGTATTTGCCGTCCCCCAGCAGGGGATGCCCGGCGGCGGCCCATTGGGCGCGGATTTGATGGGTGCGTCCGGTCAGCGGGCGGCATTCCACCAGGGACAGGTCGCCCCGCGTGTCCAGCACCCGGTAGGCGGTCAGGGCGGTTTTTGCCCCCCGGCTGGGATGCCGGGCGGCGTCCACCCGGCAGGCCGCCAGGTCCCGGGTGAGAAAATGCTTTAGCGTCCCCGCCTCGGGGTGGGGGCGGCCGTGTACCAGGCAGAGGTAGTATTTTTCGATCTCCCGCCCCCGGAATTTTTCATTGAGCACCCGCAGGGCCTCGGCGGTCTTGGCGGCCAGCACCAGCCCGCCGGTGTTGCGGTCGATCCGATGGGCCAGGGCGGGGGCGAAGGTGTTTTCCGCCTCGGGGTTCCACTGCCCCGCCCGGTACAAATACGCCTGCACCTGGGCGATGAGGGTGTTGTCCGAATAGACGTCCCCGGGGTGCACCGGCAGGCCGGGCGGTTTGTGCAGCGCCAGAATGTGCGCGTCCTCGTAGACGACGTCCGGCGGCGGGATCGCGGCCCAGCGGCGGGCCTCCCCCACGGGCGCGGCGCGTTCCCCGCGCAAATAGGCCCGCACCGTCTGCCCTTCCCGCAGCCGGTCGGCGGCGGCGGCCCGGCGGCCGTCCACCTTCACGTCCTTTTCCCGCACCGCCTTTTGGATGAGGGAAAAGGGAAGACCGGGCATGGCCTTCCCCAAAAACCTGTCCAACCGCTGCCCGGCGTCGTTGGGGCCCACGGTAAATTCACGCATGGATGGCGTCGCCTCCCCCCGCTGTGCCACAGGAAAACGTGTGTGCCTGTTATGTACATTCTACGGGGGAAAACACCGCCTGTCAAGAGAGGCTCCGTCGGGGAGAAAACAAAGTCTTCTCCTCGACGGGGCCTCGCACAGATCCGCTTACGCCAGCTCCTGGGGGTGGATGACGCCGTCGCGGAGGGCTTGGTCGCGCAGAGCGAGGTAGTATCCGGCCTGGGTCGTCCCGTAATAGGGAAAGACATAGACGAGGCCGAGAATGTCGAGGGTGAGAGCGCTGAGCAGATACCAGCCGATGAAACTCAGGTCGTTTACGAACAGGGCGCCCTTGTAGCCCTTGGTCATGCGCATGGACAGCTTGATCGCGTCGGTGGGCCGCACATGGGGGCATTCGGCCAAAATATAGGGGGTCATCCGATAGGCGTAACTCTTCACGATGCCGGGCACCCAAAACAGCAGCGACCACAAAAACGTAAACAGCAGGGCCCACAGGACGCCGCCCAAGCAGCGGCCGAAGTCGTCGCCGAACTTGGCGAACAGGTGGCTCACCTCGGTGTGTTCGCCCCGGTAGAGGCGCAGAGACCCCAAAACCAGACCCACCGAAAGCACCGGCACGAGAATGAGCCCCAAAAAAGGGATGACGCCGCAGACGCACGCGAGGAGGGCGAACACGAAAAACAGCAGGATGCCCGTGCCCCGCTGATGGGCAAAGGACGCTTTGGCTTGCGCTTTGATGGCCTGACGGGATGGCATATGTATTCCCCCTTGATGTAGTGTGTGGCCTTGCCATGCGGCGTGTCCCGCATACAGCTGGGAATATATCACAAACAGCTCCGGTTGACAAGCCCTTTTTCACAAACAAAACCCCGCCGCCGCGCGTGAGGGAAAAACGCGGCGGGGCGCGACAGCCTCGTCGCGCCCCGCTATCGTTCCCCATGCCTCAGCTTTCCATAATCACCGGCAGAATCATGGGTGTACGCTTGATTTTCTTGAACAGATAGTCCGACAGCGCCGACTTGACGGCCGACTTGATGCTGCTCCACTCGTTGATGTGGTTCTCATGGCACATGTCCAGGGCCTGGGAGGCCAACCGCCGCATGTCCTCCATGAGGGCCTCGGACTCTTTGACGTAGACGAAGCCCCGGGAGACGATGTCCGGCCCGGCGGCCACTTGGCCGGTGGCGGCGTCCAGGGTGACCACCACAACAATCAGGCCGTCCTCGGCCAGCACCTTGCGGTCCCGCAGCACCACGCTACCCACGTCGCCGACGCCCAGCCCATCGATGAGCAGACGCCCGGCCTGCACCGTGCCGGTGTACTTGGCGCCCTGTTCGCTGATGGTCAGCACCTGGCCCAGATCCCCGACGAAAATGTGTTTGGGATTGACGCCGGTCTGGCGGGCCAGGGAGGCGTGAGCCCGAAGGTGGCGGAATTCGCCGTGCACCGGCATGAAGTATTGGGGGCGGGTAAGGGCCAGCATGAGCTTGAGCTCCTCCTGGCAGGCGTGGCCGGACACATGCACGTCGGCCAGCTTTTCGTAGATCACGTCGGCCCCCTTGCGGAACAGCTCGTTGATGACCTTGGAGACCATTTTTTCGTTGCCCGGGATGGAGGAGGCCGAGATAATCACCCGGTCGCCCGCGCCGATTTCCACCTGCTTGTGGCCGGAGATGGCCATGCGGTAGAGGGCCGACATGGGTTCCCCCTGGCTGCCGGTGGTGACGATGACCACCTTGTGCCGGGGCATCCCCTTGATTTGGGACAGCTCCATGATGGTGCCCGGGGGGATGTCCATATAGTCCAGCTGAATGGCCACCCGCAGGATGTTCTCCATGCTGCGCCCGGTGATGGCCACCTTGCGGTTGTATTTGACCGCCGCGTCGATGATCTGCTGAATGCGGTGGACGTTGGAGGCGAACGTGGTCACGATGATGCGCTGGTCGCATCCCTTGAACAGCCCGTCCAGCGTCTCGCCCACCTTGCGCTCGCTCATGGCGTAGCCCGGGCGCTCCACGTTGGTGCTGTCGGACAGCAGGGCCAGCACCCCCTGGTTGCCCAGCTGGCCGAACCGGGCCAAATCGATGACCTGCGCCCCCACCGGGGTGGAGTCGATTTTGAAGTCGCCGGTGTGCACCACCACGCCCAGCGGCGTGGTAATGGCCAGAGAGACCGCGTCGGCGATGGAATGGTTGACCCGGATGAACTCCACCGAGAAACAGCCGGCCTTGAAGGTCTGCCCGGCCTCCATGGTACGCACGTCGGACTCGTGCTTGAGGTGGTGTTCCTCCAGCTTGATGTCGATGAGCCCGGCGGTCAGGCGGGTGCAGTAGATAGGCACCTTGAGCTGGCGCAGCAGGAAGGGCACCGCCCCCACGTGATCCTCGTGGCCGTGGGTGATGACCACGGCCCGCACCCGATTTTTGTGCTTGACCAGATAGGACATGTCGGGGATGACCAGATCGATGCCGAACATGTCCGAATCCGGAAAGGCCACGCCGCAGTCCACAACGATGATGTCCCCGGCACACTCGTACACCGTCATGTTTTTGCCGATCTCATTGAGACCGCCCAGGGGGATGATTTTCAGTTTTTCCGCCATAAAAGGCATTCACTCCAAACCGCGCCCGCCGACGCCTCCAAGAGGGGACGGGCACGAAAAAATACAGGGGCCGCGTGATATGTATCCGTCCGGCGCGGCGCGCAACGAAAACCAAAGGCACACGCAAAAAACACACCGAGGGAAAAGACAAGCCCCCCGGCCACAATTTTTGTCGTGACGCCCTGTGCTATCCGAAACGCGTACCCGCGCAAAAATGGCTGTATCCGCCAAAGACCCATAAGGATAAAATGAACCGCATACAAGTATAACAGACTTTTTCCGCTTTGTACAGAAAAAGTTTTTTACCAAGGCAAAACGCTTAGCAAGGCAAGAGGCTTGCCTTGCTAAGAATTAAGAATGAAAAATTAAGAATTACAAATTGCGGAATCGCGCTGTGCGCGATGATTTAATTTGCCGCGCAGCGGCTCCGCAATTTTTCATTTTTCATTCTTAATTGATGGACAATTGACGAAGTCAATTGTCCATCGCCTTCGCTCTCTTCCGAAACGCCGCGCACAGCTCCTCCGCCGTTTCGGCGTCGGCGGCTTCACCCGCGATGCGCAGGGCGCGGCGGCCGGGGAGGGGAGCGACATGTACCCACCCGGAACCCACCCGCGCCCGGAGACCGTCAAAGAGCTCGGCGGCCTCCATGTCCGCCCCGGCGGCCAGCTGGCGCATGACCGCCCCCCTGTCTCCCCGCAGACCCACTTCGGCCACCGATACGGCGAAGGGAGGTAGCCGGTCGGACAGCGCGGCCAAGCTCAGGCCGCTCCGCCCCATGGCCCGCGCCAGAGCGGCGGCGGCGAACAGAGCGTCCCGGAATTGAGGCAGGGCGGACAGCCGCCGCCGAGCCGCCCCGCCGTCCCGGCCCAACCGCAGCAGGGTGCGACCCCGTTCGACGGCCAGCAGATCCAGGGTGGCCGGGGCGTTGTAGGGCAGGGCTACGCTCTCCGCCCCCGCCTCCCAGGCCAGCACGGCCAGGATGGCCTGAAGGCGCTCGTAAGGCAGGACGCGGCCCTGTTCGTCGTCGGCGGTGAGGGTGAAACCCGCCCTGTCGATACGCAGGCTGGGGCCGCCCCCGGCGGACAGTTGGCAGCCCATGCCGGTCAGCGTCTCCCGCAGCAGCGCCGCCGACAGGTGTTCCCCCGGGACGGAGAGGACGAGAGGAGCGCCGACGGC
The DNA here is from genome assembly GCA_031289065.1 of Oscillospiraceae bacterium. Taxonomy (GTDB): domain Bacteria; phylum Bacillota; class Clostridia; order Oscillospirales; family UBA929; genus JAIRTA01. Next base: position 23,113 of record JAITQI010000069.1, on the reverse strand, counting down.
GTCCGCCCCCGCCGCCTGGGCATAGCGGGACATGACCCCGTCAACCGTCTCCCGGCCCCCGATCCCCCGGGTGTGGGCCAGCATCAGTTCCCCCCGGGCCACCGCCCCGTCCAGCTTGCGCTCGAACAGATGGCGCAGGGGCAAACCGTCCCCCTCAAAGCAGGAGAGATCCAGCCGCCCGGCCTGTTGGGACACGAAGAAGGACAGCGGCCAGAGGTTGTCCGCCGCCGCGAAGGCGGCGGCGGCCGGGGTGGCGGCGTCGTGGCGCACCGCCTGCCCTCCGGCGGCGCACCCGCCGGTCTCCAGCGCCAAAGCGGCCACCCGAGCGGCCTCGCCCCCCGCCCAGCCCAGCCCGATCTGCCCCCGGGAGGCCAGGTCGGCCGCCGCCGCGCCCAAATGCAGGCAAAAATCCGGGGTGACGTCCACGTTGGGTTGGCCGGAAATCTGTCCCTGCCCGTCAAAGACGGCGGGGCGGCGGCGATGGCCCGCCGTCAGCGACCCGAAGACATGGGCCCCCGGCTCGATTTCCTTGCCCGGCCAGATCCGGGCGTCGGCCCCCACCACGGCGTGTTCCCCCACCACCACGTTTTCTCCCAGCACCGCGCCCTCGCACAGGCGGGCCCCGGCCCGGAGCACGGTGCCCCGTCCGGCTACCGCCCCCTGGGCACGGGTGTCGGCGTCCATCTGAACCCCCTCCAAAACGCTGTGTTCCGCCTGGGCGCGGTCGCCCAGAAAACAGCCCTGCCCCACCACGGCGTAGGGCCCCAGAATGACCCCCCGGCCCAAATAGACGTCCGGCCCGATGTAACAGGGGGGCAGGATGCGAATGTCCGGCGGCAGGGGGGACAGGGACCACACCCGATCCCCGGCCAGCGGCGCGGGGGTTTCCATATAAACCTTGTCGTCCAGAGCGTCAAAACAGCACTGGCGGTATGCGTCGGCGTCCCCCATGTCGCACCAGTAGCCCTCGGCGGCGGCGGCGTAAAGGGGTTCGTGATCCCGGAGCATCCGGGGGAACAAATCCCGGGCGAAGTCGAAGGGTTGGTTGTCCGGAATGCGGGCCAGGGTCTCGGGGTGCAGAATATAGACGCCGGTGTTGACCGTGTCGCAGAACACCTGTCCCCAGGAGGGCTTTTCAATGAACCGGGTGACCCGGCCTTCCCCGTCGGTCATGACCAAGCCGTATTCCAGGGGTTGGGGCTGACGGTGCAGCACCAGCGTGGCCAGCGCCCCTTTGGTGTGGTGCAGGGCCAAGGCCGGACGCAAATCCAGATCCAGGACGGCGTCCCCGCTGATGACCAGAATGTCCTCGTCCAGGCCCGAAAGGGGCAGGCAGGCCTTGACACCCCCCGCCGTGCCCAAGGGGTTTTTCTCCACGGCGTAGCGCAGTCGCACACCGAACAGAGAACCGTCCCCGAAGTGGTCGCTGACGGCGTAGGGCATGGTGCGCAAGGTGACCCCGATGTCGGTGATCCCCATGCGCCGCAGATAGCCGATGATGTGCTCCAGGACCGGCTTGTCAAACAGGTTGACCATGGGCTTGGGTTTCTGGCAGCTGATGGGCCGCAGACGCGTCCCCTCGCCCCCCGCCAAAATAACCGCTTTCATGCGCTGTCCTCACCTCAAACATAATCAGTCCTTCTATTATGACCAGGCGGGACATACATTAAACAGACGACGAGCAATTGACAATGAGGGAATCGTGCGCGGCGGCTCCAAAATTGTCCATTGCTCGTCACGCTCTTCGAGGTGCTCTCTATGGAACAACTGATCAATCGTTTGGCCTCCGTGGTTTGGGGCCCGGTCATGCTGGCGCTGATGCTGGGGGCCGGGCTGTATTTTACCCTCCGGGGGCGGTGCTTGCAGGTGCGCCATTGGCCCACGATCTGGCGGCGCACCTTTGGGGACATGATCCGCGGGGGCCGGGGGCGGAGCGCCGGGATCACCCCCTTCCAGGCGGTGTCCACGGCGCTGGCCTCCACGGTGGGCACCGGCAATATTGTGGGCGTGGCGGCCGTGCTCATGGCGGGGGGGCCGGGGGCGGTGTTCTGGATGTGGGTGTCGGCCTTTTTGGGCATGGCCACCAAGTACGCCGAGGTGGTGCTGGCCCAGACCTACCGGCGGCCGGACGGACGGGGCGGCTTCCTGGGGGGGCCAATGTACGTCATCCGGGACGCCTTGGGCCGTCCCCTGCTGGCGGGCGCCTTCGCGGTGTTGGGGATGCTGGCCTCCTTTGGCGTGGGCAACATGATCCAGGCCGGGGCGCTGTCCCAGGCGGTGGTAGAGCTGACCGGGGCCTCCCCCCGGCTGGTGGGGCTGCTCGCCATGGCGGTGGCCGGGGCGGTGGTGCTGGGCGGGGCCCGGCTGGTGGCGCGGGTGACCGAGACGCTGGTGCCCTTCATGGCGGGGCTGTACATCCTGGGAGCGCTGGCCATTTTGGCCGTACACATCGGGCGGGTGCCCGCCGCCTTGGCCCTCATTGTCCGGGAGGCTTTCCGCCCCGGCCCCGCGGCGGCGGGCGCGGGCGGTTTTTTGTTGTCCCGGGCGCTGCGCACCGGGCTGGCCCGGGGGGTGTTCAGCAACGAGGCGGGCCTTGGCTCGGCGGCCATTGCCCACGCCGCCGCCGACGCCAAAAGCCCCGTGGAACAGGGCTTCTGGGGAGCCATGGAGGTGTTTTTGGACACGCTGGTCATCTGCACGTTGACCGCGCTGGCCTTGCTGTCCTCCGGCGTGTACAGCCGCTGGCAGGCGCTGGTGACGGCGGGGGCGCTGCCCGCGCTGGCGGAGGCCGCCGGGCCGGTGTCCGCCGCTGCCGATCCCAACGCCCCTCTGGCCCTGCTGGCCTTCACCGGGACGCTGGGGCCCTGGGGCGGGATGCTGCTGGGGATATGCACCACCCTGTTCGCCCTGGCCACCATCATCGGCTGGAGCTTTTACGGGGAGTCCTGCTGCCGCTACCTCTTCCCCCGATGGGAAAATCGGGCCGTCCTGTGCTACCGCGTCGTGTATATCGTGGCCGTTTACCTGGGTTCCACCTGGAGCTTCGGCCTGCTGTGGGGCCTGTCCGATGTGCTCAACGGCCTGATGGCGGTGCCCAACCTGATCGCCCTGTTCCTGCTGTCCGGCATCGTCGTCAAAGCCACGAACAGCTACTTTGCGGAAGAGAGAAGACAGGGGGGCGCGGGGCGGCGGCGATGAGCGGCGAGCGCTTCTTTGGCGCAAGGTATATCTCTCCCCGCAACCGGCGATACTGTTAAGTGTATCAACCCGAGGGGAGGAAACCACCCATGCGCAGGCCGCGAGATCCGTTTGCGCTGGAGAGCGCCGAAGGGTTCCCGGTGCTGGAGGATATCCCGGCCACCAGCCCCCACCCCCGTCGCCTCGAGCCGTCCAACCGATTGACCGAAACGAAGAAAAACGAAGAAAACGAAAGTAAAATCGCAAAAAAAAGAGGACGGCATGGATAGTCAGGGAATGTCAGGGATTTCCCTGCCCTTTTGGTCAGAGAAAGTCAAAAATAATAGTTGCCATCCGCGTCCGGGCACGCTATAATAGAACAAAAGGTCAGAGAACGTCAAACACGAAAGGACGTGAACGCGGCATGGGCCGAAGCGACGCCATTGAAACCTTCCTGTTAAAACTCCTGCAAGAGGCGGGCGGTGCCTGTGAGCTCCAGCGGGGCGAGCTGGCCGAACAGTTTTCCTGCGTACCCAGCCAGATCAACTACGTGCTGACCACTCGCTTCACCCCGGAGCACGGCTACATCGTGGAGAGCCGCCGAGGCGGCGGGGGCTACATCCGCATCACCCGGGTGACCACCCAGCCCACCGCCCTGGTCATGCACACGGTCAACGCCGTGGGGGACAGGCTGGATCCCCGTTCGGCCCAGGCGCTGCTGCAAAACCTGGTGTCCGGCGGGGCGCTGCCGGTGCCGGAGGCCCGCCTCATCGCCGCCGCCCTGAGCGAAAGCGCCCTGCGCCCCCTCCCCCTGCCCCTCCGGGACATCGCCCGGGCGGGCATCCTGAAACAATGCCTTCTGGAAACCATCAACAACTGAAAAAACACATTTTGACGTTTGCGTCTAACCGCTGAAAGGAGCCTGATGATCATGCTGTGTCAGCACTGCGGCAAAAACGAGGCCACCCGGCACTACCATGTCACCGCCAACAACGAGACCCAAGAGACCCACCTGTGCGCGGCCTGCGCCGCCGCCACCGGCTTTGACGCCGAATTTCAAAAGACCTTCCCCGCCGCGGCGGTCTTCCCGTCCTTCGCCTTCGGCCTGCCCGCCGCCATGTCCGACATGCTGGGCCCCCGGGCGCCCCGGGCCGACGGCGGCGTCTGCCCCACCTGCGGCACGAGACTGGCCGAGCTGTCCAAAACCGGCAAGGTCGGCTGCGCCGATTGCTACGACGTCTTCGCCCCGGCCTTGACCCCCTATATCCGGCGGCTGCACGGCGAGGCGAAACATACCGGCCGTCTCCCCGGCGGCGCGGCCCCGGAGATCGCCCGCCGCCGGGAGATGGACAGTCTCCGGCAGCAGCTCCAGGACGCCATCGGCGAACAGGCCTTTGAACGGGCCGCCGAGCTCCGGGACGAAATCGCCCGGCGGCAGAAGGGAGAGGAACCCGCATGAAGACGACGGGCGGCCAACGCCGCGACATAGCCCTCAGCGCCCGGGTGCGCCTGGCGCGCAACCTCAAAGACCTGCCCTTCCCCGGGCGCATGGACGCCGACCAAGCCGAACAGGCCCTGGCCCGGCTGTCCAAACCTCTGCTGGACGGCGGGGAGGACGGCTTCACCCTGCTCCGACTCGACGACGGCAACCGCCTGGAGGCCCGGGCCCTGGTGGAGCGGCACCTCATCTCCCCGGAGCTGGCCGGCGGCGGGCAGCCCCGAGGCGTGGCCCTCTCCCGGGACGGGGGGCTGAGCGTCATGATCGGCGAGGAGGATCATCTGCGCATCCAGGCCATGGGCCCCGGCCTGTGCCTGACCGAATGCCTCCGGGAAGCCCAGCGGGCGGACGGCCTCATCGAGCGCCAAGAGACCTACGCCTTCGACGAGGCCCTGGGGTATCTCACCGCCTGCCCCACCAATTTGGGCACCGGCCTGCGGGCCAGCGTCATGCTGCACCTGCCCGCCCTGACCGGCAGCGGCGGTATGCGGGACATCGTGGCCGCCGCGGGCAAGATGGGCCTGGCCGTGCGCGGCCTTTACGGGGAGGGCACCGAGGCCAGCGGGGCGCTGTACCAGGTGTCAAACCAGATCACCCTGGGGCTGTCCGAGGAGGAGATCGTCAGCCGGGTGAGCGACGTGACCCTGCACATCATCGCCCGAGAGGAAGCCCTTCGGGCGCAATATAAACAGCGCCGTCCCCGGGAATATGAGGACCGGGTATGGCGGGCGCTGGGCGCGTTGGAACGGGCGCGGCGGCTGTCCGGCGAGGAGGCCATGAAGCTGCTGTCCGACCTGCGCTGGGGGGTGTCCATGGGGGACATCGCCCTGCCCCTGGAAACCCTGGACACCCTGCTGCCCGGCATCCAACCCGGCGTACTCACCCTGTCCGCCGCCCGCCCCCTGCGCCCCGCCGAACGGGACGCCGCCCGGGCGGACTACGTCCGAGAAACCTTGGGGGCGCTGGCGCGGCGGGAGACGAAATAATTGACAAGCACCTATTTTTTACAACATACATCCTTATATGTCCTTTGAAGGGAGTCTTTATCATGAATGAAAATCGTTTTACCGAGCGGGCGCAGACCGCGATTCGGGAGGCCCACGGGGCGGCCAGCGAACTGGGCCACGGCTATGTGGGCAGCGAACACCTGCTGCTGGGCCTTTTGCGGGAGCGGGAGGGCGTAGCTGCCCACGCCCTCGCCGAAGCCGGGGTCACCGAGGAGACCGCCCGCCGGAGCATCACCGAGGCGGTGGGCCAGGGCGAGCCGGGGGACACCCCCGTGCAGGGCCTGACCCCCCGGGCCAAACGGGTGGTGGAGCTGGCCTTCGCTGAAGCCGGGCGCATGGGCCACGGCTATGTGGGCACCGAACACCTGCTGTTGGGGCTGCTCCACGAATCCGACGCGGTGGCCACCCGTCTGCTCACCGGCATGGGGGTGGACATCCGCAAGCTCTATCACGACATCGTGAGCACTCTGGGGGCCGAACCGGCCCGGCAGTCGGCCGTCCAGCGAACCGGACGGGGCAACGGGCGGGGCGGCGAGACCAAGACCCTCAATCAGTTCAGCCGCGACCTCACCGAAATGGCCAAGGAAGGCCGCCTCGACCCCACCATCGGGCGGGACACCGAAATTCAGCGCATCATCCAAATCCTCTCCCGCCGCACCAAAAACAACCCCGTCCTCATCGGCGACCCCGGCGTGGGCAAGACCGCCGTGGCCGAGGGACTGGCCCAGAAGATCGCCGCCGGCGAGGTGCCGGAAAACCTGCGGGACAAGCGCCTGGTCTCCCTCGACCTGTCCGGCATGGTGGCCGGGACGAAATACCGGGGCGAGTTTGAGGAGCGCCTCAAAAATACCATGGAGGAAATCCGCCGGGCGGGGGACGTCATCCTGTTCGTGGACGAGATACACACCGTCATCGGCGCGGGGGCGGCCGAGGGGGCCATCGACGCGGCCAACATCCTCAAACCCGCCCTGTCCCGGGGGGAAATCCAGGTCATTGGCGCCACCACCCTGGACGAATACCGCAAACACATTGAAAAGGACGCCGCCTTTGAGCGCCGGTTCCAGCCGGTGCAGGTGGGGGAACCCTCCCCGGAAGAGGCGGTGGACATCCTGCGGGGCCTGCGGGACAGATATGAGGCCCATCACAAGGTGAGCATCAGCGACGAGGCCATCGCCGCCGCCGTGAGCATGTCCTCCCGCTACATCGCCGACCGCCAGCTGCCCGACAAGGCCATCGACCTCATCGACGAGGCGGCCTCCCGCCTGCGGCTGCAAAGCCTGACCCCGCCCCCCGACCTCAAGGAGCGGGAGGAACAGATCCAAAGGCTGGCCCAGGAAAAGGAGGCCGCCATCCACGCCCAGAACTTCGAACAGGCCGCTCGCCTGCGGGACGAGGAAAAAAACCTGCGGGCCGCCGTGGAGGAGGAGCGGACGGCGTGGCAGAAGAGCCGCTCCCATGAGGGCGGTACCGTGACCGAGCGGGAGGTGGCCGCCGTGGTGTCCGGCTGGACCGGCATCCCGGTGCAGCGGCTCACCGAGGACGAGAGCCAGCGCCTGCTGCGCATGGAGGACACCCTCCACAGGCGCGTCGTGGGCCAGGACGACGCGGTGTCCGCCGTGGCCCGGGCCATCCGGCGGGGCCGGGTGGGCCTGAAAGACCCCAAACGCCCCATCGGCTCCTTCATCTTCCTGGGACCCACCGGCGTGGGCAAGACCGAGCTGTGCCGCGCTCTCGCCGAGGCGCTCTTCGGCGACGAAAACGCCATGCTCCGGGTGGACATGTCCGAGTACATGGAAAAACACGCCGTCAGCCGCCTCATCGGCTCGCCCCCCGGCTACGTGGGCTTCGACGAAGGGGGCCAGCTCACCGAGAAGGTGCGCCGCAAGCCCTACAGCGTCATCCTGTTTGACGAAATCGAAAAGGCCCACCCCGATGTGTTCAACATCCTGCTGCAAATCCTGGAGGACGGCGTTCTCACCGACAGCCAGGGCCGCCGGGTGGACTTCAAAAACGCCATCGTGGTCATGACCTCCAACGTGGGCGCCCGGAACATCACCGAACACAAGAAGCTGGGCTTCACCGTCAAGGAGGGCGGGGACGTCATGGACATCGCCGACATCCGGGCGTCGGTCATGACCGACCTGAAGAACGCCTTCCGCCCCGAGTTCCTCAACCGCGTGGACGAAATCATCGTCTTCCACCAGCTCTCCCGGGCGGAAATCCGCCAAGTGGCCGCCGGGATGACGGCCCTGGTGCGGGCGCGGGTCGAGGCCCTGGGCGTGAGCCTCGACGTGGACGACGCCGCGCTGGATCAGTTGGCGGAAAAGGGGTTTGACCCCGTCTACGGCGCCCGCCCCCTGCGCCGGGCCATCCAGTCCTCGGTGGAGGACGCGGTGGCCGAACGGCTGCTCGACGGCCGCGTCCGCCCCGGCGGCACGGTACACGTCACCGCCCGGGACGGGGCCCTGGTGGTGGAATAAACGAAAAACGGAGGATGCCCCTCCAAAAGGGGCGTCCCCCTTTTCAATCCCCCCGGGCTATGATATAATGCACCCGTCCGGGAGAAATCCGGGCCAATTGATACGTTCCGGAGGGATAATCATGCGTCGGGATATAGAGCGGGTCCTGTGGGATGAAAAAGAGATCGCCGCGAAGGTGGCGGAGCTGGGTGCCGCCATCACAAAGGATTATCAGGGGAAAACCCCGCTGCTGGTGGGCGTCCTGAAGGGCTCCTTTGTCTTTATGGCCGACTTGGCCCGGCGCATTGACCTGCCCTGCGAGGTGGACTTCATGTCGGTCTCCTCCTACGGGAAAAAGTCGGAGACCACCGGCGCGGTGCGCATTATTAAGGACCTGGACGCCAATATCGAGGGCCGGGACATCCTCGTCGTGGAGGATATCCTTGACAGCGGCGTGACTTTAAGCTATATTATGAGCGTGATGCGGGTCGCCGGGCCGGCCTCTATCGCCCTGTGCACCCTGCTGGACAAACCGAGCCGCCGTCAGGTGCCGGTGGAACTGCGGTACAAGGGCTTCGAGACGCCGGACGAGTTCGTGGTGGGCTACGGCCTGGACTACGCCGGCCGCTACCGCAATCTCCCCTACATCGGCGTCCTCAAGCGTTCGATATACGAAACAGACCTCAAAGGATAAGCCCCCGTCTGTCCTCTGACCTCTGTCTTCTTTTGGAAAGGTTGTGTCCTGTTTTGAAGAAAAGCGGGCTGAAAGATCTTGGGTTTTACGCCGTCGTGGTCATCCTGGTTTTGGGCAGCGTCTGGCTTGTCATGATGCTCTCCCAGCCGGAGAAACTCTCCTATTCCGATCTGCTGGAGACCTTTCAGAAGGGCGACGTCAGGGAGTTTTACACCACGGGCACCAAAATGGAAATCATCACCCAGGACGGGCAGCGGTATGTCTCCGAACTGTACGATGTGGACTATTTCCGTCAGGACGTCAACGACCTGGTGCGGGAACAGTACAAAAAAGGTGTCATCGAGAAGTACAACTTCGGGCAGGGCGGCGTCGCCCCCGGCTGGCTGTTGGTGCTGCCCTACGTCATGGTCATCTGCGTGCTGCTGGTGCTGTGGTATTTCATGTTCAACCGGGGCGGCGGGGAGAACAAGACCATGAAATTCGGCCGCGCCCGCACCCGTCTGGGCAGCGACGAGCGCCGCCGCGTCACCTTCGGCGACGTGGCCGGGGCGGACGAGGAAAAGGAAGAGCTCCAGGAAATCGTGGAGTTCCTGCGCCATCCCAAGCGCTTTATCGAGATCGGCGCCCGCATCCCCAAGGGGGTGCTGCTGGTCGGCCCGCCGGGCACCGGCAAGACGCTCATCGCCCGAGCGGTGGCCGGGGAGGCCGGGGTGCAGTTTCTGTCCATCTCCGGCTCGGACTTTGTGGAGCTGTATGTGGGCGTAGGCGCGTCCCGCGTGCGGGACCTGTTTGAGCAGGCCAAAAAGAGCGCCCCCACCATCGTTTTCATCGACGAAATCGACGCGGTGGGCCGTCACCGCGGCGCGGGCACCGGCGGCGGCCACGACGAGCGGGAACAGACCCTCAACCAGCTCCTGGTTGAAATGGACGGCTTTGGCAACAACGAGGGGGTCATCATCATCGCCGCCACCAACCGCCCCGACATCCTCGACCCCGCCCTGCTGCGCCCCGGCCGGTTTGACCGCCAGGTGTTTGTGGGGATGCCCGACGTCAAGGGCCGGGAGGCCATTCTGCGGGTTCACGCCAAGGGCAAACCCTTCGATCAGTCCGTCGCCCTCTCCGACCTGGCCAAAACCACCGCCGGGTTCACCGGGGCCGACTTGGAAAATCTGCTCAACGAGGCCGCCCTCCGCGCCGCCCGGGAGAACCGCAAGGTCATCAACAACGAGGATTTGCGGGAGGCCATGCTCAAGGTGGTGGCCGGGCCGGAGAAGCGCTCCAAGGTCATCTCCGACCGGGAACGCCGCCTGACCGCCTACCACGAGGCCGGCCACGCGGTGGTCTCCCGCCACCTGAAGACCCGGGACCCCATTCATCACCTCACCATCATCCCCCGGGGCCGGGCGGGAGGCATGACCATCTCCCTGCCCCAGGAGGACAGATCCTACGCCTCCAAGAGCGAGATGAGCGAAGACCTGGTGTCCTTCATGGGCGGCCGGGTGGCCGAACAGCTGGTCATCGGGGACATTTCCACCGGCGCGTCCAATGACATTGAAAAAGCCACCAAGCTGGCCCGCAGCATGGTGGTCAAATACGGCATGAGTGAAGCCCTGGGGCCCGTCAGTTTCGCCTCGGAAAACGAGGAGGTCTTCCTGGGCCGCGATCTGGGGCACGTGCGCAACTATTCCGAGCAAATGGCCTCCCGGATCGACCAGGAGATCAGCGCCTTCATCGACGCGGCCTACCGGCGTTGCGAGGAGATTCTCCGGGGCAGCATGGACCTGTTGCACAAGGTGGCCAACTACCTGTTGGAGCACGAGACCATGGACGGCCCCGCCTTCGAGGCCTGCGTCCAGGAGTGCAGCTGACGGCAAGGGTGCCGGTCGGAAATCAGAGGACAGAAACGGGGCGGCTCAAAAGAACCCCCTGCCTTCTGTCCTCTGTCCATTGCCTACAGTTCCGTGGCGAAGTCTTTGACCTTCTCATAGAAGTCGGCGGCATCCTCGTCGGTGCCGTGGATTTCCACCCGGATGGGCTTGCCCAGGTCCAGGCTGAAAATGCCCATGATGCTCTTGGCGTCGATGATATATCGCCCGGCCATGATGTCGATGTCAAAGGGCTGATCGCAGGCGGCGTTGACGAACTGCTTGACGTCGCTGATGGAGGTCAGCTGTACATGAAAAATTTTCACGGTAAATAATTTCTCCTCTCGAAAGAACCTTGTCCCCTATTATACCCACAAGCGGCCCAAAAGGCAAGGGGATATTTGTCGCCGACCGGAGGTGACCGGGAGAAGACGACCGAAACAACTGCGGGGTACGCGTTTCCGATTAAATGCATTTTTATAAAACGTATAGTTTTCCCCGGGGATAAGGGGCCTTTCTCTCCCGCATACCCCTAAAAAACACCGCCCCCACCCTTCACGAAAGGAGCCGCCGCCATGCGCATCGCTTTTTATACGTTGGGCTGCAAGGTCAACCAGGCGGAAACCGGGGCGCTGGAGCGGCTGGCCGAGGGCCGTGGGCATGAGTTGGTCGCCTGGACGGCGGAGGCCGACGCCTATGTGGTCAACACCTGCACGGTGACCGCCGTGAGCGACAAAAAGTCCCGCCAGGCCATCCGGGGGGTGCGCCGGGCGTGGCCGGGTGCGCTGGTGGCGGTGTGCGGCTGCCTGGGGCAGACCAGCCCGGCGGCCTTGGCGGCGCTGGGGGCCGATTTGGTGTGCGGCGTCACCGACCGGGAGGCGATGCTGACCCGCCTGGAAGAGCTGCGCGGCCACCGGGCGGCCGAGTCCCCCCTTGTGGCGACCCGGGCCCTCGACCGCGCCGCCTTTGAGCCCCTCCCCGCCGGCAGTGTGGCCGGGCGGGCCCGGGCGCTGCTCAAAGTCCAGGACGGTTGCGACAACCGCTGTACATACTGCGTCATCCCTGTGGCCCGAGGCCCGGCCCGTTCCCTGCCCCTGGACGCCGCCCGGGCCGAGGCCGCCCGTCTGGCCGGGGAGGGGTACCGGGAAATTGTGATCACCGGCATCGAAATTTCCGCCTACGGACGGGATTTGCCCGACGCGCCCGACCTGGCGGCCCTCGCCGAAACGGTCTGCCGGGCCGCCCCGGACACCCGTGTCCGCCTGGGCTCCCTGGAACCCCGCGCCGTGACTGAGGACTTCGTCGCACGGCTGTCCGTCCTGCCCAACCTCTGCCCGCCTTTTCACGTCGCCCTCCAAAGTGGCTGCGACGACACCCTCCGGCGCATGGGCCGCCGATACGACACGGCGCTGTACGCCCGATCCCTGGCCCTGCTCCGCGCCGCCTTCCCGGACTGCGCCCTGGCCGCCGACCTCATCCTGGGCTTCCCCGGCGAGCGGGAGGAGGACTTTGAAAACACGTTGTCGTTCGTAAAGGAATGCCGCTTTACAGATATGCACATTTTCCCCTATTCCAAGCGTTTGGGGACACCGGCGGCCGACTTTCCGGATCAGGTGCCCCGCGCCGTCAAACAGGCCCGCGCCGCCAGGGCCCGGGCCCTGGCCGACGAAATGACCCGCGCCTACGACCGCGCCCTCGTCGGCCAAACGCTGGACGTCCTCTTCGAGGAACAAACCCCCGGCGGCCCCCGGGGTCACGGGCAAAATTACCGCCCGGTCACCTGCCCCCGCGCCGACGGCCAAACCCTGCGGGGGCAAATCCGCCCAGTGGTCGTCACCGGGGTGACCAAAGACGGTCTCCTGGGCCGCTTGGAAGCGTAACCGGGGGGATGATCCCCGCGCAAAATTAGGTTGCGGATTTCCTCAAACTTTTTCCCCGCAAGGGATTGACGGCACGGACCGGGCGTGATACAATGCCGATGACGGCAAGCGGTGCGGAGGAAACGGGGTTTCTCGACTCGGCTAAACTGTGCGCTGGATATGTCGATATAGAATATGTGCCCGTCTGGACAAAAGAAAAGAAGGAGAAGTGTACGAGACTTCTCCCTCAAGCAAGTGTGCAGAAACGTCGTGAAGGGCATCATAGCGGTTTGTGGTTTTGCGGGATTTGCCGCCTTCTGATTTTTTAGCTGTCTTCACAAGAGGCAGCTAATTTTTTTATGTCGTTTACGGCGGCGCCCGGTCTCGCCCTCCAAAGGCTAAGAACGGGAAGGTTTTGCCCTGCGCTTGGGTTTGGGTTTCCGGACGGATGGGTTGGCTCTCCGCCTCTTGCGCCGCTTCTTTCTAAGCTCTTGGATGTTGCGAACCATGCCGGGGCTTGCGATGAGAAGACCAAGGATACTGAGGACGATGAGGACAATGTCTTTGACACTCATGGCGCCAGCCTCCTTTGTTGGTGGCCCCATTCAGTCCCTGTACACTTGTAATCATAGAATAGCACATTGTGATGAATTTGTCAAGGGCGACAAGTTCTTCCGCGCACCCCCTAAAGTTTCAGACGTCCCGCAACGATGAAGGATGAAGGGCTATCCTATGGCCCGCGTCCTTTTTCTGTTTTACCAAAATCCGCTGTCATTCTTGTTGGAGGATCACCCATGCAAAAAATAAACCGTGAGGAATTTTCGCGTCTGGTGACATACATGCATGACAGCTATGGAATCAACTTGGAAAACAAGCTGGCCCTGGTGGAGGGGCGGCTGTGGGGTGTCATCAGCCAAAAGGGCTTTGACTCCCTGGACGAATATTTCCATTATGTCATCTCGGACACGACGGGCGCGGAAGCCCGTATGCTGGTCACCAAGCTGACCACCAACTACACCTATTTCATGCGGGAAGACCAGCACTACAAGTTTCTGACCGCCCAGGCCTTGCCCCACTTCGCCGCCTCCCTCCGGGACAGGGATTTGCGCCTTTGGAGCGCCGGGTGTTCCTCGGGGGAGGAGCCCTATACCACCGCGATGGTGCTCGACGAATTCTTCGGCCCCACCAAAGCCTCTTGGGACGCCAAAATCCTGGCCACCGACATTTCCCCCCTCATGCTCAAGCAGGCGGCCGAGGCCCGTTATGCCGAGGAGCGCCTGCAAAACGTCCCGCCGGCGTGGAAGAAAAAGTATTTCATCCCGGACGGGGAGGCGTGGCGGGTGGCCCCGGCCATCAAGAACGAGGTCATCTTCGGTTCCTTCAACCTGATGGAAAAAAACTTCCCCTTCCGAAAACCCTTCCATATCATCTTTTGCCGCAACGTGATGATCTATTTTGACAAACAGACCCGCCACGATTTGGTGATGCGGTTTTACCACGCCCTGGCCCCGGGCGGCTATTTGATCATCGGTCTGTCCGAGACCCTGACCAAAGGGGAGACGCCCTTCCTTTTCGTCCAGCCGTCTATTTACAGGAAAGGAACATGAGACCGGTGCAAGACATGCGCAAGGGGTTGAATTTCGCCGCCCCGGGGCCTGAGGGCCTCGTGGTGGCCTTGGGCGCGTCCACCGGCGGCACCCAATCCACCGCCCGGATTTTACGCGCTCTGCCCGACAATTTTCCCGCCCTGCTGATTGTGCAGCATATGCCCCCCACCTTTACCCGCATGTACGCCGAAAACCTGGACAAGGAGTGCGCCCTGTCCGTCAAAGAGGCCCGAGACGGCGACCCCGTGCGGCCCGGGCAGGTGCTCATCGCTCCCGGCGACGCCCATATGAGGCTCGTCAGGCGGTCGGACGGCTATCAGGTGACCTGCGCGAAGGGGGCCAAGGTCAACGGGCACTGCCCGGCGGTGGACGAACTGTTTTTCTCCGTGGCCGAATACGCCGGGCCCAGGGCCCTCGGCGTGATTCTCACCGGCATGGGGGACGACGGGGCCAGGGGCCTTTGCGCCATGCGCCGCAACGGCGCCTACACCATCGGCCAGGACGAGGCCACCTGCGTCGTCTACGGGATGCCCCGGGAGGCCTACGAGCGGGGCGGCGTGGTCAGGCAGGCGCCCCTCAATCAGATTCCAAACCTTTTATTGCAACATTGCCTCGCCATGCGATAAACCGGAGGACAGAAGAACGAGACAGAAAGGGAGGGGATTCCCCCGTGACAGAAAAACAAATCCGGCGTCCGGCGTCCGGCCTTCTCCCACCGGTCTCCTTCCGCGGCTCGCGCTCCTCCGTTTTTCGCCTTTTGTAAGTTATGGAGCATATTGTAGGAATCGGTGGGTATGCCGTTTCGGGCAGCCCGGAGGATGTCATCAAAACGTTCGCCCTGTCCACCTGCGTCGGGCTGGTCTATTACAGCATGGGCCGCCGCTGCATGGGCATGGCGCATATCCAGCTGCCCGACGCCCGCAACGGCGGCGCGAAGGACCTGCCCAGCCGGTTTGCCGACGTGGCGCCCGGCTTCCTGCTCAGCGAGATGATCAAAAAGCTGGGTGTGAGTCGGCGGGAAATTTTGGTCTCCCTTTACGGGGGTATCGACCCGCGCAGCGAGCAGGATTGCTTCCGTATCGGGGAGAAAAATTTGGAAGTGGTCAAGGGCGTTTTGCGGCAAATGGGGTTGCGCTACTCCGCCGTGGACACCGGCGGCCAGGTCAGCCGCACGCTCATCGCCTCGGTGGCCAACGGCGTGGTGGAGGTCATCCGGCGGCCCATGCAGATCTCCCTGTGATGACGATTCCCATTGTGGCTGTAAGGAAACGGACGTCGGCGCGTTGACGGAACGGCATACGTGTAAAGGGAAAACGCTTGCCAAAAAGACGCCGCCGCCTTTCGCGGCCCGGAAAAAACGGCATTTGACCGCCCCTTGCCTTTTCGATGGGGATCAACATTGCGCCAAAAGGTACGGGCTGGTGAGAAACAAAGCCGCCACCCTTAGATGTTATGTAACCCTTTCCGTTCTCGAGAAACCTTCCGGCGGAAGGTTTTCCCTGTTTTAGACCTCTTCGCCGTCGGCAAGGCGGACAAGGGGCGGTTGACGACGCCAAACCCCCCGTTTTGGCCGGGGTGAGAAATACTCTGCGTATAACAGGGCTTTTTGATTGCAAAAACGTGGCGGCTAAAGTTCTTGCCAATATGTGCGATAACAAACGGTGAGGAAGCGTTCCGATGGGACGCTTTTCTGCTGCCCGCCCCCATACAGCGCCCGCTCCGTCACCATGCTCCGTCACCATGAAAGGGGTTGCCCAATATGTCTGCACTCTATCTTACCGGCATCGCCCAAGCGCGGCTGGCCGAAGTGAACCAGCGTCTGGCCGGGCGCATGGGGGAAATCGGAGACCGCACCGGCGTCGATTTCTCCGGGCTGTTTGTCCAAGCCGCCGCCCAAACCGTTGCGGAGGTGCAAACCGAGACGGCCGCCGACAGCGCGGATCTCCGCCTGTCAACCATCGGGGCGCTCGCGACCGACACAGGCGGCGCGGGGCAAACCGACATCGCCGCGCTGATTGACAGCGTCTCCGCCGCCTACGGCGTGAGCCCCACCCTGATTTCAGCGGTCATCCAAGCCGAATCCAACTTTGACGCGAACGCGGTGTCCTCGGCGGGGGCCATGGGGCTTATGCAGCTCATGCCCGCCACGGCCAAGGGACTGGGCGTGACCGACCCCTTCAACCCCCAACAGAACGTGGACGGCGGCGTGCGCTTTTTGCTCTCCCAGATCATCAGCTTCGACGGGGACGTCCAAATGGCGCTGGCCGCGTACAATTGCGGCCCCACCGGCGTGACCGCCCGGGGCATCGAGGACTTAAACGACCCGCTTCAGCGCGCCCTGCTCCCCCAGGAGACCCAACAGTACCTAAAAAATATCGAGAACATCCTCGCCGCCATAGGCCAAGAAACCCTTCTCACAACAAACTTCTACGAAACCATCTAAAAGAGAAACGTGTCAATGAAACCCGCCGCTGCCACGGAAAGGAGACGCATCTCATGTTGGGAACCATGTTTAACCAAATCGACCGGCTGGGCAAGGGGCTGGACGCCTCTTGGCTCCGGCAGGATGTCATCGCCCAGAACATCGCCAACGCCGACACCCCCAATTACAAGAGCAAACGGGTGTCCTTTGAAACAGACTTCCAAAACGCCCTGGAGGGCGGTACGGGCTTCCAGGCCAAACGCACCCGGGCCGAGCATCTGACCTTCGGGGGGGCTTCGGACCCCATGGCGGTGTTGCCCACAGTGGAGGAAAATTCCGACTACACCATGCGCATGGACGGCAACAACGTGGACATTGAGCAGGAAAACGTGGCCCTGGCCGAAAACACCATCCGTTACGACCTGCTCACCACCAAACTCAACGCCGAGCTCTCCCGCCTGAAACTGGTGATCCGCGAAGGGAAATAGCGTGAAAGGGTGATCCTTATGAGTATATTCCGGGCTCTCGACATCAGCGCGTCGGCGCTGACCGCCAACCGTTACCGCATGGACGTCATCGGAGAGAACATCGCCAACGCCGACACCACCCGCACGGCAACCGGCGGGCCCTATCGGCGCAAGTACGTCATTTTTCAGGAGCGGAGCCAGCCGTTTTCCTCGCTGCTGCAAAGCGCCAGAGGGGCGCTGAACACGACAAACAGCGCCGGGGGCGGCGTCAAGGTCATAGACACCCGAGAGGACGAGAGTCCCTTCAAATTGGTCTACGACCCCGAACACCCCGACGCCGACGCCGACGGCTACGTGAGCCTGCCCAACGTGGATATGGAACGGGAGATGGTGGACATGATCGCGGCCTCCCGCGCCTATGAGGCCAATATCACGGTCATCAACAACTTCAAAACAACCGCCAACCAGGCGCTGCAAATCGGGAGGTAATTCTTTATGACAGTCACACAAATGATTCCCGGCATAAACACCACGCCCCGGACGACCGGAACCCAGGCCGTCGCCGCCACCGGCGAGAGCGGTTTTGCCGCCTTCCTCCAACAGGCCCTCGGACAAACCGCCGCCACCGATTACGCCGACAAGACCACCGCCTTGAGCGCCGTCCTGGGCCAATCGGACGATATCCACGGCGCGGTCATCGCCGCCGAAAAAGCCGAGATCGCCCTCAACCTCACCCTCCAAATCCGCAACAAGCTGGTGGAATCCTACCAGGAAATCATGCGGATGCAAATCTGATACCAGAGGGCGGAAGACAAAAGTCAGAGGTCAGACCGTCTCCGGCGCGCTGCGCGTCGGCCTCTGACCGCTAACATCTGATGGGGGTGCTCTCGTTTTGCAGGAACTCATCCGCAAGCTCAGGGACAAACTCACCGAGTGGTGGGATAAAACAGAAAAAAGAGACCGCGTCCGTTTTTTTATCATCACGGGGGCGGCTCTCCTCGTGATTATCA
Organism: Oscillospiraceae bacterium; assembly: GCA_031289065.1. Taxonomy (GTDB): domain Bacteria; phylum Bacillota; class Clostridia; order Oscillospirales; family UBA929; genus JAIRTA01. Next base: position 5,048 of record JAITQI010000069.1, on the reverse strand, counting down.
TCGCCGCCACCCTCCTGTCCCGCACCGAGTACACCGTGCTCTTCCGGGACATGGACGCCGCCGAGGCGGGGGAGGTGGCAGCCTACCTGCGGGACAACGGGGTCAAGTACCGCTCCGAGGGGTCGGGCACCATCCTGGTCCCCGTCAGCCAAGCGGACAGCCTCAAAATGGAGCTGGCCACCCAGGGTTATCCCAAAACAGGATACCCCTATGAGCTGCTGTCCCGAGGCGCGGGCTTCGGGACCACCGAGAGCGAAAAGAAGCTGTACGAGCGGCTGGATTTGCAGGAACGCCTGGCCACCACGCTGCGCCAGTTCGCGCCCCACCTCATACAGGACGCCCACGTGGAGATCGCCAAACAGGACGCCAGCAGCGTGTTGCTCTCAAGTCAGGTCATGCCCACCACCGCGTCGGTCATGCTGACGCTGGTGTCCGCCGACCTGTCCGCTGACAACATCGCGGCGGTGGAAAATCTGGTGGCCTCCAGCGTCGAGGGCCTTGAACCGGAAAATGTGTACATCACAGACCAATATTTGCGCCGCCTCAACAACAGCGAGCAGGACAGTCTGTCCAGCGTGGAAACCGACTACGAAAAGACCGCCGCCGTGCGCAACGACATGGTGCAGAGCATCATGCACCTGCTGGGGGCCATTTACGGCACCGACAACGTGCGGGTCTCCGGCCAGGTGACGCTGGACTTTGACGAGCGAGCCACCGACTCGGTGATCTTCACCCCGGTGGTGGACGACCAGGGCATCGACATCTCCCTGCGGGAGGTCATCGAGCAGGCGAAGGGGAGCACGGGCGCCACCGGGGAACCGGGCATTGACGAAAACGGAGCGGCCCCCATCTACGTCGAAGGGACGGACAACAGCGTCAGCGATTACAGCAGCATCACCCGGGAAATCAACCGGGAGGTCAACGAAACCCGGGAGAGCGTCGTTCACGCCCAGGGCACCATCAGCGACCTCTCCTTCGCCATCGCCGTCAACTCCGACAACCTCAGCAGCGAGAACGAGTCCGCCGACGCGGTCAGAAATCTGGTGGCCGGCGTTGTGGGGTTGGACGAGCGGGAGGCCAGCCGCATCTCGGTGGAGTTCCGCCCCTTTGACGGCGTCCGGGCCAGCCAGAACGCCCAGCAGCAGTTGGCCGCCGCCCAGAGCCAGAACCAGTGGATGGAGTTCTTCAAGGTGTTTGGGCTGTATCTGCTCATCGGGATCTGCCTGCTCGTCATCCTCCGGCGGCTGCTCAAACTGTTCGGCACGCAAAAACGCGGCAAAAACGAACAGCTCGCCATGGAGATGATAGAGGGCGCGGACGCCTCAGGCGAGGCCGCCGAACTGACGGAATACGACAACCTGACCAAACTGGCCACCCAGGTGGGCGGCGAGGAGATTACCATTTCCAAGTCGGTCTCCCGGGAACGGGTGGAAGAGTTCATCGACAAAAACCCGGAAGCGGTGGCCAACCTCCTGCGCAATTGGCTCTCAGAAGAGGTCAAATCCCGTCGGGCGAAGGCATAAGCCCGCGGCGGGAAACAGCCCCCCGTTTCTGGCCTCTAACCTCTGACGTTTGAAAAAGGAGCTCACATATGGCGGCAATAACTGCGACCCTGACAGGGAAGGAAAAGGCGGCCGTGCTGCTCATCGCCCTGGGGCGGGAATACTCGGCCAAGGTGTTTAAGCACCTGCGGGACGACGAGATCGAACAGCTCACCCTGGAGATCACCAACGTGCGCCGGGTGGACTCCGAGACCAAGGAAAGCATCATCAACGAGTTTTACGAGCACTGCCTGGCCCAAAATTACATCTCCGAGGGCGGCATCGACTACGCCCGGGACGTGCTGGAAAAGGCCATCGGGGCGGACAAGGCGCTGGCCCTCATCAACCGGCTGACCTCCTCCCTCCAGGTGCGCCCCTTCGATTTTGTGCGCCGGGCCGACCCCAATCAGCTGCTCAACTTCGTACAAAACGAGCACCCCCAGACCATCGCCCTCATTTTGTCCTACCTCGACCCGCCGATGGCGGCCAATGTCCTGGCCCGCTTGGAATTGGACAGGCAGACCGAGGTGGTCGCCCGCATCGCCACCATGAGCCGCACCTCCCCCGAATACGTACACGAGATCGAGCGGGTCTTGGACAAGAAGCTCTCCTCCCTCGGCACCGAGGACTTCACCATGATCGGCGGCATCCAATCCATCGTGGACATCCTAAACGCCGCCGACCGTAGCACAGAACGCCATGTTCTGGAAGCCCTTGAAGCCAAGGAAGGCGACCTGGTGGACGAAATCCGCCGCAAGATGTTCGTCTTCGAGGACATCGTCAAGCTGGACCGCCGCGCCATTCAGCGCGTGCTCAAGGAAGTGGACAACGCCGACCTGACCGTGGCCCTCAAGAACGCCACGCCGGAGGTCAGCAAGATGATCTTCGAGAACATGTCAAAGCGCTTGCAGGACATGATCAAAGAGGATATGGAATATATGGGCCCCGTGCGTGTGCGTGACGTGGAGGAGGCCCAACAGAAGATGGTCAACGTCATCCGCAAGCTCCAAGACGCGGGTGAGATCATTGTTTCGAGGGGATCTGAAGATGAGGTCATTGCTTAGAATCGTCAAGTCCGGGCAGGTTCGCGTTCTCGACCCGCCCCCGCCGGAAGAGCCGGAAGCCCCCCCTCAGGAGACCGGCATGGAGGCGGAAGAGACAGAAGTCCTCTGCCGTCAGCGCCTCTCGACGGCCCGGGAGGAGGCGTCCCGGCTCATGAGCGAAGCCGCCGCCCAGGCCCGGGCCGAGGCCCGCCGGCTCACCGGGGACGCCGAGGCCCAGGCCGAAGCCTTGCGCGTACAGGCCCGGGAAGAGGGCCTGGCCAAGGGCATGGAGCAGGCCCGGCGGGACACCGAGGCCCTGTTCGCCAAAGCCCAGACCGAGGTGGACGAGACCCTGCGGGAGGCCGTCCGCCAGCGGGACGAATTGCTCGACAGCATGGAGCCCCGTATTTTCAAACTGGCCCTGGAGATCGCCGAGAAGATTTTGGGCTATGAATTAGATCACAACGAAAGCGCTTTCCTTTCCATGCTTCGGGCGGCGCTGGGCAGTGTCAAGAGCGAAAGCCATGTCACGCTCCGTGTCAATCCCAGTGAGTATGTAAGGTTTTTCAAGTCACGAGAAGTGACAATGCATACCCAGAGCGGATCTATCCAGGCCCAGGTGGTCAACGACCCCACCGTGGGCTACGGCGGTTGCCTCATCGAGACCGAAAGCGGCCTCATCGACGCCGGCGCCGACGCCCAGCTCAAACAGATCGCCAAGAACTTGGGAGTGGAGGACGATTGATAAAGTGAGAATTTAAAAGTAAGAATTAGAAAGTATCGTCGCGCATGGCGCGATTTCTTACTTCTTTATTTCTCAATTTATTAATCGGCGATACATGAACGACAGGATTGATTTTGACCGATACAGCGCCCTGCTGCAAAACATGGACGCCCTGCATTACTCGGGCAAGGTGAGCATGATCGCGGGGCTGACGGTGGAGTCCAACGGCCCGGCCGTCAAGATCGGGGAGATGTGCCGCATATACACCCTCAAGGGGGACGCCTCCTTGCAGGCCGAAGTGGTGGGCTTCCGGGACAAAAACGTGCTGCTCATGCCCTACGGCGACCTGACCGGGGTGGGGCCGGGCTCCCGGGTGGAGTCCACCAACCGCACGCTGCGGGTGCCGGTGAGCATGGATTTCCGGGGCCGCGTGCTGGACGGATTGGGCCAGCCCATCGACGGCGGCCCGCCGGTGTTTACCACCGAATACTACCCCGTGGAGAATACCCCCCCCAACCCCCTGTCCCGCCCCCGCATTAAAGAGATACTCCCCCTCGGCGTGCGCGCCGTGGACGGGCTTCTCACCTGCGGGCGTGGGCAGCGCATCGGCATTTTCGCCGGTTCCGGCGTGGGCAAATCCACCCTCCTCGGCATGATCGCCCGCAACGCCAAATCGGACGTCAACGTCATCACCCTCATCGGCGAACGGGGCCGGGAGGTCAACGACTTCCTGGAAAAGGACCTGAAGGCCGAAGGCCTGGCTCGTTCGGTCATCGTGGTGGCCTCCTCCGACCAGCCCGCCCTGGTGCGCTCCAAGTCGGCCCTGGTGGGCACCAGCATCGCCGAATACTATCGGGATCAGGGCCTCAACGTCCTGCTCATGATGGACTCTCTGACACGCTACGCCATGGCCCAGCGGGAGATCGGCATGGCGGTGGGCGAACCGCCGGTCTCGCGGGGGTACACTCCCTCGGTGTACACCGTCATGCCCAAGCTGTTGGAGCGCACCGGCAATTCGGAGAAGGGCTCCATCACGGCCCTGTACACCGTCCTGGTGGAGGGCGACGATTTAAACGAACCCATCACCGACACGGCCCGGGGCATCCTCGACGGACATATTGTGCTTTCCCGCAACCTGGCCAACCGCAACCACTATCCGGCCATCGACGTGCTGGCCAGCGTCTCCCGCCTCATGCCGGACATCGTGCCCCCGGAACACTACGACGCCGCCAACCGGGTCAAAAACCTCATGGCGGTGTACAAGGACGCCGAGGATCTGATCAACATCGGCGCTTACAAGCAGGGCTCCAACCCGGAGATCGATCGGGCCCTCAAACACAACAAAGGCATCGAAAACTTGCTCATCCAGCGGGTGGAAGAGCTCTCCCCCTTTGAAGAAACGGTCCGGCGGGTCGAGGAGTTGGAGAACGCGTGAAAAAATTTATCTTCACCCTGCAAGCCCTGCTCAACGTCAAGATAGCCCTGGAGAAACAGCGCAAGGCCGAACTGGCCGCAGCCAACGCCCGGCTGGACGAGCTCAACCGGGAACTGTCCGCCCTGGAAGCCCGTCTGGAGGCCCAGCTGGCCGAATACCGGGACAAGGGCGGCCACGCCCGGGAACTGGCCACCCGGCACCAAGGCTTCGAGACCATGTACGCCCTGGTGGACAGCCAGCGGGAGAGCGTCAAAGTGGCCGAAGGGGAACGCGACCGTGTGCGCCGCCTCCTGTCCGACACCATG